>NZ_AP026708.1:3230000-3403863 GCF_026000375.1 Pseudodesulfovibrio portus | reverse complement strand
TGCGCAAGGCAGGAAATTTAAATCTAGATTTTTCTAGACCAACCGTCAACCACTTTTTGAATTTTTCGAGAAAATTCTCGAAGCGGCCAACCACCCTTTATTTTTGAGAAAGAACAAGCCGCCGGGTCATTCCGTTGGGCTTCCCCGTGCGGCGAAAGAGGTTCTAGGTGAAACGCCATTGGAGGTCAAGCGGTTTTTTAAATTTTTTTTCATTCTTTCTACGCCGATTTTTCAACTAGTTGTATTAATTGTATTTTCAAACAAGACATTTTAGTCCTTTTGTTTTTAACCACCGGAATGGGCCTTGCTGACGACATCTTCCGGTGCGCAATGCTGCGCCGAAAGCCATGTTGGACTTCAAAAAAATGATGAAATGGATCAAGCTTTCCCGGTTCGGATTCCTCTATCATGTCCATGGAGGCCAAATGAAGAAGACCACGGAAAACCTGTATCGGGAACGGATGCTCTCCGTTCTCCTTCACATCCAGTCCCACCTCGACAGTGAGCTGGATTCCGACACCCTGGCCGAGATGACCTTTTTCTCCCCCGTCCACTTCCATCGCATCTTCAAAGGTATGATGGGTGAAACGGTGATCGAGCATATCCGGCGCATACGGCTCGAACGGGCCGCGCACCGACTCGCCGCCAACGCTGCAAACGTCACCACGACCGCATTCGATGCAGGATACGAAACCGTGGAGTCCTTCAGCCGCGCCTTCAAGAACAACTTCGGATGCCCTCCGTCCAAATACCGAAAACGGCACTGGGACACCTTGACCGAGAGATTCCCTGAACTGGTTCACTACAGGCCGGACAAGGTTCACGATTGCGTCCGCCTGGCGGAAAAGGAGACTGACATGGAAGTGCGGATAGAAGAAGTCGATGCAATGAGAGTGGCCTTTGTCCGCAAGACCGGCCCCTACAACGAATGCGGCGAAGCCTGGAGCAAGCTTTGTTCCTGGGCCGGGCCGAGGGGTCTGCTCCGCATGGGTGCCAAGTATATCGGCGTCGGCCACGACGACCCGCAGGTCACGCCACCGGACAAGATCCGCTATGACGCATGCGTCACCGTGGACGAAACGATCAATGGCGAAGGTGAAATCGGAATCCAGACAGTGGGCGGCGGCGAGTATGCCGTGACCATCCACAAGGGACCCTACGAAAACCTGGAGGCCACCTATGCCGAACTCATGGGCAAATGGCTTCCCCGAAGCGGCAGGCAGATCGGCGGCAACCCCTGCTTTGAAATGTACCTCAACGACCCGGACTCGACTCCGCCTGACGAGCTGCTGACCGGCATCTACATCTCGTTGGCCTAAACACAAAAGGCCCGACAATTTTGCCGGGCCTTTTTATTGATATATACTCGAGCTAGAAATCGAGACTCTTGGGCGTCCGGGGGAACGGCATGACGTCGCGGATGTTGGAAACGCCCGTGACCAGCATGAGCATGCGCTCGAAGCCCATGCCGAACCCGGCATGAGGCGCGGTGCCGAACTTGCGGGACTCCAGGTACCACCAATAGTCTTCCCGGTTCAGCCCCGTCTCGTCCATGCGGGCGGTGAGGACGTCCATGCGCTCCTCGCGCTGGCTGCCGCCGATGATCTCCCCGATGCGCGGCACCAGGCAATCCATGGCGGCCACGGTCTTGTCGTCGTCATTCAGGCGCATGTAGAACGGCTTGATGGTTTTGGGGTAGTCATAGACATAGACCGGCTTCTTGAACTTCTCCTCGCACAGGAACCGCTCGTGCTCGGTCTGGAGGTCGATACCCCACTCCACCGGATACTCGAACTTCTTCTTGGTCTTCTTGAGGATATTGATGGCCTCGGTGTAGGGCAGCCGCTCGAACGGATCCTTGAGTATGGTCTCAAGAGTGGACATCAGGGTCTTGTCCACCCAATTGGCGAACAGGTCCACGTCTTCGGCGCAGTTGTCCAGCATGTGGGAGACAAGGTACTTGATCATCTCCTCGCCCAAATCCATGTCGTCGCTCAGGTCGGCAAAGGCCATCTCCGGCTCGATCATCCAGAACTCGGCCACATGGCGCGGGGTGTTGGAATTCTCGGCGCGGAATGTGGGCCCGAAGGTGTAGCAATCGCCGAGCGACAGGGCGAACATCTCGGCTGACAACTGACCGGACACGGTCAGGGCGGACGGCTGGCCGAAGAAGTCCTCTTCCGGCCCTGCCTTGCTGCCCTGCTCCAACGTGGTCACGCGGAACATCTCCCCCGCTCCCTCGCAGTCGCTGCCTGTGATGATGGGCGTATGGATGTAGAAGAAATCCTTATCCGCAAAGAACTTGTGCACGGCCTGGGCCAACTCGGAACGCATGCGGAACATGGCCCCGTACTTGTTGGTCCTGGGCCGCAGGTGGGCGATGGATCGCAGGAACTCATCGGAATGGCGCTTCTTCTGAAGCGGAAAGGTCTCCTGGTCGGCCTCGCCGAGGACTTCAAGCGTCCTGCCGCGCACTTCCCATTTCTGGCCCTTGCCGGGCGACTCGACCAACTCGCCGGTCACGGCGACGGACGCCCCGGTGCCCGTCCTTGCCAAGGCGGCTTCGATCTCGGGCGTGTGGTCGACTATCACCTGGATCGTGCCGAGGCAGGAGCCGTCGTTGAGGGCGAGAAAGGAAAATCCCTTGCTGTCGCGCTTGGAGCGCACCCACCCCTTGATGACGATTTCCTCGACAGGGGCCGTAGCGTTCAGGGCGTATTTTATCTTGGTTCGTTTCATCAATGCATCCTTTTAGCGAATTTTTTCCCTGCTGATAGCGATTCTGACGTCAATTGGCAATCCAGGGACTCTGGATATCATGTGTTGCCACCTGTTGTCAGGTAGGATATTAAACACGCCCGAACAACAACTCTCTATATCCATGAGGACCTAGATGGGATTCTTCAGCAGATTGAAAAAGGCCTGGGGCAGCTCGGAAGACATCGCCCAGCAGGCTCTTGATGAATACAGGCAGGAGCAAGGCGTCACGGCAGAGCCGACCGCCGCGCAACCGGACCCTGCCCTCGAAACGACCGCTGTGGAGACGGCTCCCGTTACCCGGACCGATGCCGCGCCGACGGCCGAGGCGGAATGGCAACAGAGCCTGACCCTGTCGCTCAGGCAGGCAGAGCCCAAGCTCTCCGAGTGGCTGAACCTCATCGTCGAAGGCGTGGATGAAAAAGGTCCGGCCCTATGGGAACGGCTCGCCTTTCTGTTCAAGGCTCTCGGAGCGCCCGAAAGCGAAGCCAAGGAATTCATCGCCAAGTTTGAAGCCTGGCTGGACGACATGGGCTACGTTGCCGTGGTCGAATTCAAATCGGAGTTGCAGTTCCGTTTGGCCCTGGCCCTGGACCTGGAAGACGAAGAAGACGAGCGCGATCGCCTCTTCCTCAAGCTTTCCGAGGGGATATCCAAGACCCGGGAACAAATCACCAAACGCATCGACTCCCTGCTCTCAACCCACTCCTCACTGAACGACGACTTCTGGGACGAGTTTGAGGAAATCCTGATCATGGCCGATGTGGGCATGGAAGCGGCGACCCAGCTCATGGAAAACCTCAAGGCACGCGCCCGGAAGGCCGGGACCGACAACCCGGACGACTTCAAGGACATCCTGCGCGACGAGCTGGAAGAAATTTTCAAGGTCCCGCCGCGCATCGAAGTGGTCAACCCGCCCGAAGTGCTGATGATGGTCGGCGTCAACGGCGTGGGCAAGACCACCACCATCGCCAAACTCGCCTACCGCGCCCAGATGCAGGGCCGCAAGGTGCTCATCGCTGCGGGCGACACCTTCCGCGCGGCGGCCATCGACCAGCTCAAGGTTTGGGCGGACCGGCTCGGCGTGGGATTTTTCGCCAAGGCCGAGGGAAGCGACCCTGCCGCCGTGGCTTTCGAGGCCATGGACAAGGCCAAGAGCGAGGGGTACGACCTGCTTATCATCGACACGGCAGGCCGCCTTCACACCAAGGTCAACCTCATGGAGGAGTTGACCAAAATCCAGCGTGTGGTAGGCAAGAAGCATGAAGGCGCTCCCCACCGTTCCATCCTGGTCATCGACGCCACCACCGGCCAGAACGCACTGTCCCAGACCGCCCTGTTCAACAAGGCCGTGGGCGTGGACGAGATCATCCTGACCAAGCTGGACGGCACTGCCAAAGGCGGCGTCGTGGTGGCCGTGACGCTGCAGAACAAACTTCCGATCACCTTTGTGGGACTCGGCGAGAAAATGGAAGACCTGAGACCGTTCAACGGCCAGGACTTCGCCAAGGCCCTGCTCACATAAACCCTTTAATAAACGGTAAGTATCGTGTCCGAAGAATTCAAGGAACGCAATGGCGTGGAAAGCGGCGAGGAATCCTTTGCCGAACTGTTCGAACAGTACAGCGACGGCGGCGGGGATGACCTCAACGTCGGCGACAAGGTCTCCGGCAAGGTCATCCAGGTGGGCGAAACCACGGTCTTCGTGGACACCGGCACCAAGCTGGACGGCGTGGTCGAAAAGGAAGAACTGCTCGACGAGGACGGCAACTGCTCCGTGAAAGACGGCGACACCGTTGAACTCTACGTGGTCGGCAGGGACTCGGGCGGCATCAAGCTGTCCAAGGCCATCTCCGGCATCGGCGGCCTGGCCATGCTCGAAGAGGCCAAGGCCGGCGGACTGCCCGTGGAGGGCAAGGTCGAATCCACCTGCAAGGGCGGCTTCAACGTGTCCATCCTCCAGCGCCGCGCCTTCTGCCCGGTCAGCCAGATCGACGCACGTTTTGTGGAAGATCCCGAGGAATACGTGGGCAAGACCCTGGAATTCCTGGTCACCAAGCTGGAACAGCGGGGCCGCAACATCGTCATTTCCCGGCGGGCGCTCATCGAGCGCGAAGCAGCCGAATCCGCCGCCTCCTTTGTCGAGGAGACCAAGGTTGGCGACGAGGTCGAAGGCACCGTCACCCGGCTGGCCGGTTTCGGCGCGTTCGTCGAGATCATGCCGGGCCTGGACGGGCTGGTGCACATCTCCCAGATTTCCCATGGCCGCATCGGGCACCCCGAGGAAGCCGTGACCGTCGGCCAGAAGGTCAAGGCCAAGATCACCAAAATGGATCGCGACGACAAGGGACGGCTCAAGATTTCCCTGTCCATGAAGGAGCTGGCCCAGGATCCCTGGGACACCATCTCCTCCACCTTTGCCGAAGGCGACAGGGTCACCGGCAAGGTTGTCAGGCTGGCCGATTTCGGCGCGTTCGTCGAGATCGCGCCCGGCATCGACGGCCTGGTTCACGTCTCGGAGATGAGCTACACCCAGCGCGTCAACAAGCCCGCCGATTTCGTATCCGAGGGTCAGCAGGTGGCGGTCAAGATCAAATCCATCGATCCGGAAAAACGGCGCATCGGCCTGTCCATGAAGGACGCAGAAGGCGACCCGTGGATGGACGTGGCCGACAAGTACCAGACCGGCCAGAAGGTCACTGGCACCGTGGAGAAGCAGGAGCAGTTCGGCATCTTCATCCAGCTGGAACCCGGCATCACCGGGCTGCTGCCCAAGTCCGTCATCGCCCGGAGTGAAAACCCGGCTCCCTTCGAGAAACTCCACGCAGGCGACACGGTGGAAATCTTCATCGGAGAGGTCAAGGCCGGGGAACGCAAGATATCCCTGACCACCGGCGACGTGCAGGGGGCCGACGACTGGAAGCAGTTCGCTCCCAAGAAGCAGCAGGCCGCCGCCTCCACCGGAGGCATGGGAATGCTCGGAGCCGCGCTCCAGGAAGCCTTTGACAAGAAGAAATAACCGTGCACGCAGCAAAAGGCCCGGCTCCGAAAGGAACCGGGTCTTTTTTTATGGCCGGATGAAAGCGCCTTCAGAACAGGGGCGTAATCTCGGCGGAAAATCCGGGAAGCTCGATGCGGTAATGATGCAGGAACAGCATGTCGCCTTCCCCGTCGCCGTAAAGCGGATCGCCGATGATGGGATGGTCGATGGAGGCAAGGTGGGCACGGATCTGATGGCGCGCCCCCTTCAAGATGAGGCACCGGGCCAGGGTGGTGTCCTGAGCATGATCGTGGGCCAGGGAGGTCACGAACGTCCAACGGCAGTCATCCTTGTCGTCCTCATCGAGTACCCTGGTCGTCTTTCGGTCGTCGGTATCCAACCGGTTGCGCACGATCACCGTGCCGTCCAGCCGTCCGGCCACCTTGGCCAGATAGAATTTCATGATCCTGCCCTGCCGCTCGTACTTGCGGTAGAGTTCGCAGGCCTCCCGGCCCAAACCCACCAGCAGCAGGCCTGATGTCAGGTTGTCCAGCCTGTTCAAAAGCAAGGGCTCGACGTCCGGGATCATCTCCGGCAGGACCGCTTCGACGCTGGGCTCATCCCGCCCCGCTATGGCCGCCGAATGCACCCCGCCCGGCTTGAACACGGTGGCGAACGTTTCCCCGCGAGCGACCAGCTTCAGCCCCAGGGACTCGGGCGACAGGACGGCCAGCCCTCCGACGATATCGATCTCCTGGCCGGGACTCACCTTGTAGCCGGGCTTCTGCGGTTTGCCGTCCACGAGCACACGCCCGTCTTCGCACAGCCTGCGCCGCAACCTGAGTCCTGTGTCGGGCAATAGTGCGTGCAGGGCCTTGTCCAGGCGATACCCTTCCCCTCCGGGGCCGATGACATGCTTCTCGCTTTCTGGCATGGGTGGACAATACCCTCACGATACCCATCTAAGCAAGGACTTCGAGGACCGTTGACGGTGGGTCTGAATCGTCCTAGAAAAAGACTCTTCTTTACTAAAAAAACCAACGAGGAAAGCGCGATGGCAGCAGAAGTGCTTTGGATATCGGCCAAGGAAATCGACCAGCTCGGAATCACCATGACCGAGATCATGGACGGCGTGGAAGCGGGCTTTGCGGCCATCGGCCGGGACGAGGGGGAAATGCCCGCCAAGATCGGCATCCACCCGCGCGAAGACTGCTTCATTCATGCAATGCCCTGCTACCTCGGCGGCGACATCGACCGGGCAGGGGTCAAGTGCGTGTCCGGCTACCCGCCCAATCCGGCCAAGGGGCATCCCTACATCACCGGCATCATGCTGCTCAACGATCCGGAAACGGGCCTGCCGCAGGCCGTCATGGACGCGGCCTGGGTCACGGCCTGGCGCACGGGCGCGGCCTCCGGCGTGTACGCCCGCCACTTCGGCGACCCGGACACCACCTCCGTGGCCATGATCGGCACCGGGGTCCAGGCCCGGGTCAACCTGCTAGCCATGAAGGAAGTCTTCCCCAAACTCGCCGATATCCGCTGTTACGACCTGTACGAGGCTTCCACGGACCGGTTCATCGCCGACATGCAACCCCAGCTTCCGGGCGCCGCCTTCACCAAGTGCGCCGACATGCAATCCGCCGTGACCGGCAGCGACGTGCTCATCACCTGCACGCCCATCGTGGAAACGCCTGAACGGTTCATTCCCCGCGACTGGGTCAAGGACGATTGTCTCGTTATTTCTGTCGATTACGACTCCGCCATCCACGAAGACGTCTTTGCCGGCGCGAACTTCACCTGCGACAACCGGAACCAGTACGTCTGGACCCGCGAGCAGGGCACCTATTTCCGGAACGGCTACCCGGGGCCTGCGGACATCGACGCCGACATGAGCGAAATATGCTCCGGCACGAAGCCGGGCCAGCGCTCGGGCCGACGCGGAGCCGTACTCATGGGCATCGCCTCCCACGACATCATGACCGCCGCCCTGGTCTTTGACCGGGCCGCCAAAGCCGGTCTCGGCACCAAAGTGGAACTGTAGATGACAGGTCTGCTCTATGTCCTGGCCGCAGCTTTCATGTGGGGAATGATCGGCGTCTTCACCAAGTATATCCTGGCCGAGGAGGTATCCGCCCTGGAGATCGCCTTCTGGCGGGCCATCATCGGCTGGCTGTTCTTCCTGGCCCACGCCCTCGTTGCCGGACAGGCCAGAGCGCACCGCAAGGATCTGCCCGCCCTGTTCGGCTTCGGCTTCGTCTGCGTGACCATGTTCTACGGGGCCTATCAACTGGCCATCCGCGACGTGGGCATGGCCCTGGCGGCGGTCCTGCTTTACACGGCCCCCGCCTGGGTCGCGCTGCTGTCCTGCATCGTGCTCAAGGAGCGCATGACCCCGATCAAGGCGGCCTGTGTGGCCATGACCATCGCGGGCGTGGCCGCTATCAGCCTCGGGCCCAAGCTCATCAGTGACGCCGCTTTTGACCTGAACCTTTTCGGGCTCGCGGCCGGGCTGGTGTCCGGCTTCACTTACGCCCTGTATTACATACTTGGAAAGAAGTTCCTCTACCGCTACCCGACCCCGACCATCTTTGTGTACGCCCTGCCCTTCGGCGCGCTGCTCCTCCTGCCGTTCGTCGACTTCACGCCCAAGTCCGTCCAGGCGTGGATGCTCCTGGCCGGGTTGGCCCTGGTCACGTCATATGGCGCCTTTTCCATGTATTACGCGGGACTCAAGCGGATGGAGGCGACCCATGCCTCGATCATCGCCACTTTCGAGCCCGTGGTGGCCGCAGTGCTCGCCTTCCTGCTCTTCGGCGAGAAGTTCTCCCTGCCCGGATACCTGGGCAGCACCCTGATCATCGGGGCCGTTTTCCTGGTCATCATGACCGGCAGAAAAGCCCCGCAACCGGTGGCGGAAAAGGCGTAACCCATGTCGGAACTCAGGCAGGTCAAAGCGTCCGCCGGTGCGGGCAAGACATACCAGCTCACACGCCGTTTCCTGGCGCTGCTCGAAGGTTCCGACCCCGACGCCGTCCCGTTCGTCTGCGCCAACCGGACCGGCAAGGGATTCGCCTGGCCGGAAATCATGGCCGTGACCTTCACCAACAAGGCCGCCGCCGAGATGAAGGAGCGGGTGGTCTCCGGGCTCAAGGAAATCGCCCTGGAATCCGGCGGCCATGCAGACGTCTGCTCGCCCGAAACCGCCGGGCGGACCCTCGGCGCAATCCTGCGCCGCTACCACCGGCTCAACATCCGCACCATCGACTCCCTGCTCGCCCTGCTCCTGCGCCTCTTCGCCCTGGAATTCGGCGTGCGCCCGGACTTCGAGATCATCTTCAACCAGGACGAGCTGTTCGAAACCGTGTTCGACCACTTCGTCGCCCTGTGCGAAACCAGCGAAGTGGAAAACGACCTCCTGGCCGACGCCCTGGACACCCTGATCCGATCCGAGGGGCGGAGCGGATTCTGGGTACAGGACACCGTGCGCAAGCGGCTGGCCGAGTTGGTGCAGTTCCTCGACACCGCGCCGGACTCCCTGCTGGTGGACAAGGACCGCATCAAGGACCTGCTCATCGCCGAATTCGCCGAATTCAAGACGGCGGTGGACAACATGAGCGCTTTCCTGGAGGACGCAGGATTGCCCGTGGGCAAGCATTTCCTGAATTTTCTGGACAAATGCACGGCGGCCGAGGCCTTTGACCCCGTGCCCGACTCCGCCATGATCCAGAAGGAATCCTTCCGCGACTGCGTCAACGCCAAGGGCAAGGACAGCGTGGACAACGTGGCCGAGGCCCACTACGCCCGGTTGCAGATGGCCTGGACTCGCTACCGGTCCGCCCATCCCCTGCTCACCGGGGCCTTTTACCTGGCTCCGGCCATCGAGATCGCCGTACGGTTGGACAACGGCATGGAGGTGCTGCAACGCCAGCAGGGAACCGTGCTCAACGCGGGCGTGGCCCGGCGCATCGCCCACCTGCTCGACTCCGACGCGGTAGTGTCCGAGGCTTACTGCCGCTTGGGCTGCCGATTGCACCACCTGCTGGTGGATGAATTCCAGGACACCAGCCGTGACCAGTGGAACGCGGTCACGCCCCTGGCCTCGGAATGCCTGGCCAAGGGAGGCTCCCTGTACTGCGTGGGCGACGTCAAGCAGGCCATCTACGGCTGGCGCGGCGGCGACTCCACCCTCTTCGAAGGCATCGCCGCCCAACCCGAACTCGCGCCCCTGGCCGAGACCGTGGACGCGGGCAGCCTGCCCGACAACTGGCGCAGCTTCCGCAACGTGGTCGAATTCAACAACGACTTTTTCAGCCACCTCGAGGACGAGGAGCTGGCCAGGGAACTGGCTGACGATTTGTTCCGTTCCGCGCCCGACGACTTCCGGTGCGAGTTCGCACGCGCCCTGGCGACCGGCTTCGCCGACTGCGCCCAAGGCGTACCCGACAAGCACGCCGACACCGACGGCTACGTGCGCATGGAACGAATCCCCGGTGGTCGGAACAGCGACGTCGAAGATCAGGCCCTGGAACGGCTGGACGGGCTCATGGACGACCTCGTTGCCCGGCGCCGCTACCGCGACATGGGCATCCTGGTCCGGTCCCACAGCCACGCCGAGTTGGTCTGCGACCTGCTGGTGCGCAAGAACATCCCCGTCATCACGGAAAACTCGCTGCAACTGGACCGCCACCCCGTTGTCCGCCAGCTTGCCGGATTCCTGGCTTTCCTCGACTATCCCCGCGACGACCTGGCGTTCATGACCTTCATCATGGGCGAGGAGGTGTTCCTGGCCGAAACCGGGTTGGACAGCGCCGACGTGCTCGACTGGCTCACCCAGGCGAAACGGAATCCGCTGGGCGTCCGGTTCCGCAAGGATTTCCCCGACCAGTGGC
Source organism: Pseudodesulfovibrio portus (assembly GCF_026000375.1). Taxonomy (NCBI): domain Bacteria; kingdom Pseudomonadati; phylum Thermodesulfobacteriota; class Desulfovibrionia; order Desulfovibrionales; family Desulfovibrionaceae; genus Pseudodesulfovibrio; species Pseudodesulfovibrio portus. The sequence goes on along the minus strand of NZ_AP026708.1, from coordinate 3,393,237 downwards.
AGCGGTACATCGAACCGTTCTACAACCAGTCCGGGCTGATGACGCCCTACGACCTGACGCGGGAGGCAATCCGGGTCTTCCGCGTGCTTGAGCGCCACCCCGAATCGGAGCTGTACGTCCGGCGCTTCCTCGAAGTGGTCCACCTGGCCGAAGAGAACGGCTACACGTCGCTGAGCAATTTTCTGGAATACTGGGCCGAAAATTCGGACCAGGAAAAGGTGCCCCTGCCGGACAACATCGACGCAGTGCGCATCATGACCATCCACAAGTCCAAGGGGCTGGAATTCCCGGTGGTCATTGTCCCGTTCCACCACTGGAAGGCGGACAACGACAAAAGCTACACCCTCATGGACTACCGGGATCACACCCTGCTCGCCCCCCTGCGCAAGGACATGGGACGGGCCTACCTCGAAAGCATGGGACGGGTCATGCGCGAACAGCTCAACCTGCTCTATGTGGCCTGGACCCGCGCCCGCGAGGAGTTGTACGGCTTCTTTGCGGAGCCCTCCGCGTCCACCCCTGCCCAGGTTGCCATCAACCGCTTCCTGGACCTCGACGACAACGGCATATTTGAACGCGGGAGCACTCCCGCCGAGACTCACCCCGCCGCGCCGACGCCCCGGCCCGTACCGCAACCCCTGCCGGAGGCCGAACCGGTCGTGGGCCTCATGGAATGGCTGCCCAGGCTGCGCGTCTATCGCCACAACCTGGAGGAATATTTCTTCAACGAACGGATGCGCGGCGAAGTGGCCCACCGGGTCATGGAGCATCTGCTGGTCACAGGCAGGGACGCGGACGACGCGCAACGGGCCATCCGTCTGGCCATGGCCGATTTTCCGGCTCTGGGCTCCCTGCCCCAAGACGACCTTGCCCGGCTGGGTTCGGACCTTGAGGCCATGACCCTGTGGGCGCTGTCGCAACCGGACCTGCGCGCCTGGCTGGACAGGGGCGTCCGCGAGCCCGAAGTCATGGACTCGGACGGCGAATTCAAACGATTCGATCTGCTCTGCCGGGACGGGGGGACCGTGATCGTGGACTTCAAGACCGGTCGCCAGGACCCGAAGAATCACGACCAGGTGCGTGAATACATGACCATCATGCGGACAATGGAGAACGTCGACCCCAAAGGGTATCTCGTCTACCTGGACCAACGTGAGATCGTCCAAGTGGAGGCAAACTAGATGCAGCCGCTGACACTCATCCCCTGGACCACGGACTTCATGGCCGCACTGGCCGACCTGATGGCCGAGCGCGGGTCGCTCTCCGACACCATCGTGCTTTTCCCGCACAACCGGCCGCGCCGCCACCTCAAGCCCCTGCTGCGGGATCATCCCGCCATTGAAAAGCCGGTCTTCATGCCCGAAATGATCTCCATCGCGGACTTCATCGGCGGCCTGCACAAACGCCTTGCCCCGGTCCCGCCCGTCCAGGCCAACCAGCTCGACCTGGTCTCCCTGCTGCACGGCGTGGTCTCGGACATCCATGGTCGCCCGGGAAGCCAGCTCTCCAAACTTCCGGAGCTGGATATCGAGCAGTTCCTTGCCTGGGGCATGCCGTTGGCAGGGCTCATGGACGACCTGCTGCGCCAGGACGTGACCCCGCAGGACCTCGACTACATGGAAGGTGAAGTCTCACCCTACGCAGCAGCCCTGCTCGGCCATCTGGGGGACATCCAGCGGGAATATCTCGCCAGACTCGAGGACAGGGGCTGGGCCACCGCCGGACTGGCCGCTCGTTTCGTGACCGGCCACATGGACGAGGTCATCACCCGACTGAAGGGCAAGACCGTGCTCGCAGCCGGGTTCTACGCCCTGAGCGGCAGCGAGGATGCGCTGTTCAAGGCGTTGTGGCAGGAGGGAATACTCCATCCGCTCATCCACGGAGACCCTGCCCTGGCCGACGACGCCGTGCCCCACTGGTCCGCAGCGGAGCACGCGGCATGGCTGACGCGCTGGCGGACCAAAGCGATCATTCCGCCCGAACTCGAGGGCCATGAACGAACCCCGGAGGTCCGGTTCTGCGAAGGCTATGATCGCCATTCCCAGCTGGCCCGACTGGAGGAGGACATGCTGGACGCCGGGAACCTGGCCGGTACCGCCGTCATCCTGCCGGACGAGGGCGCGCTGCTCCCCGTGCTGCATCACCTGCCCGAAAAGGACCCCAACATTTCAATGGGATATCCCCTGGGCCGAACCTCCCTGGCACGGCTGGTGGAGACCCTGCTCTCGCTCCAGGAGAACCGGCACAGGGACGGACGGTACTACTGGCGCGACGTGATCAACCTCATCCGCCATCCCTACCTGCGGTTGCTCGGGCCGGAAGACGCGCCTTTGCGTACCATCTTCCAGGTCTGGGAAGGAGAAATCCGGCAAGGCGAAAAATTCATCGACGTTGCGGCCTGGGAACCTCCCTACACCGACGAATCGCTGGAAGGCGTGGACCGTGCGATCGTGGAACCACTCCTCCGGGACCTGCTCGCCGGGAGCCTGGACAACTTCGAGAACACCGCCACCCTGGCCGATCTGGCCGACGCGCTGACCGGGCTGGCCGAACTCCTTCACGCAAGCGGGGAACGGCTCTGGCACAACTACCTGATCGACGCGGAATGTTTGTTCCGGCTGACCACCTCGGTCATCCCGCAGCTCAAAGGAGCCGAGGCCAGCCACGAACCGTTCAGCCGTACAACACAGTACGCCTTCCTTCGCCGCATGCTGTCCATGGAACGGGTCTCGTTCGAGCCCGACCCCATTGCCGGACTCCAGGTGCTGGGCGTGCTGGAGACGCGCCTGCTCCATTTCAACAGGCTGTTCGTCCTGGACGCAATCGAGGAGCGGCTGCCGGGCACCAACCCCTATGATCCGCTCCTGCCCGACCCGCTGCGCAACCTGCTCGGCCTGCCCGACTCGCGCGAGCGGGACAACGTTTCCGGCTACAATTTCTACAGATTGCTCATGGGTGCCGACGAGGCGGTCATCTACTACCAGGACGGCGTCCAGCCAGGCCAGCTCGACCAGAAGGCCGTGCGCAGCCGGTTCGTGGAGCAGCTCCTCTGGGAGCGGGAACAAAAACAGGGGCGCGCCATGACGCCGGAAGACGGAATCATCGACACCGTGACCTTCCCGGCCAGCCCCATCCCCCCGGAACCGCCCGCCGTCACGATCACCGCCGGACTGGGCGAAACGCTGTTGAACAAGCTCACTTCCAAGGGATTGTCGCCGTCCTCCCTGGACCGGTACATGAACTGCCCCAAGCAGTTCTTCTTCGACTATTTGACCGGCGTGCGCCCGGTAAAATCCGTGGAGGACGACACCGACCGCAGCGAGTTCGGCTCCCTCATCCACGAGGTGCTGACCGAATTTCTGACCCCGTACGTCAATGTGGAGACCGAACTGGGCAAACTCGACCCCACACCGCTCACGGCCCTGTTCAGCGACATCTTCAAGGCAAGCCCCCTGTACAAACGGCTCTCCCTGGACGGTCGGATGGGGCTGATGGAGGCAGGCCGGTACCGCCTGACCGAGTTCCTGGCCGGACAGCAGACCGCCACCCTGCTGGGGCTGGAAAAGGAAGCCTGCGCCTCCATCGAGGCCGAGGGCGTGACCGTCCCGATCAAGGGACGATTGGACCGGGTGGAGCAGCGGGACGGCAGGCTGGTCATCCTGGACTACAAGACCGGCAACGCCCCGCTCCCCCGCTCGGATTTCTGGGACGACATGGAACTGCGCGACCGCATGGAAACATTCGACCCTGACGTCGTGGATACGACGCTTTTGGCCGACATAGCCTCCGGCGTGCGCTCCGTGCAGGTCCCGGCCTATGTCTATCTCCATGCCCGAAGCGAGGGGCAGGTCCCGGACAACGCCGGGCTGGTCAACCTCGGCGACAACGGGAAGGAACAATTGATGTTCGGCAGGAAATGGACGGACGAGGAATGCGCCGAGGCCACGGGCGAAATCATCCCCCTGGTGATCCGGACCATCGTCACACACATGCTCCGGGCCACCCGGTTCGAGGCCCGAACCGGCAAACGGTGCCAATGGTGCGACTTCAAGACCGCCTGCGGCAGATAACCGACAAGGACTGACACCATGCAATACTCGGAAGGAAGCATCGGCAGGGTTTTCACCCTGCGCCTGGAAGACGGCGAGCGAGTGCCCAACTGCATCGAGCGATTCGCCCGGGAACACGGCATCATGACTGCCCAGTGCACCCTGCTGGGCGGCATCGACGGCGGCAACATCGTGGCCGGCCCCAAAGACGGCGATGCCCCGGTCATCGACCCCATTCTCCATCCGGTCAGCGGCGCGCACGAAGTCCTGGGCATGGGAACCCTGTTCCCCGACGAGACGGGCGTGCCGGTCCTGCACATGCACGCCGCCCTCGGCCGCGACGGCGACACGCACACCGGCTGCATCCGTCCCGGCCTGGACGTCTGGCTGGTTGGCGAAGTGATCATCATGGAAATCCTGGGCACGGACATGCTCAGGAAAAAAGAAGCCAAGAGCGGGCTGGCCCTGCTCTGCAAGGGATAGGGAATGTATTCGGCGCATACCGTCATCTGCGGTGCGGGCATAATCGGCCTGACCATTGCCCGCGAACTGCTCAAAGCGGGTTTCGACGACATCATCATCTTCGACAAGGAGCCGGAACCGGGCAAACACGCCTCCGGTCGGAACAGCGGCGTGCTCCATGCCGGAATCTATTATGACCCCGGCACCCTGAAAGCGAAGATGTGTCTGGAGGGCAACCGCCGCATGCAGGCCTACTGCGAGGAACGCGGCCTGCCGCTGTTCAGGTCCGGCAAGGTCATCGTGGCCCGTACCGAAGACGAGCTGTCCACACTGGATGAATTGCAGCGACGGGCCACGGCCAACGGCGGCACGGTGGAAATGATCGACGAGCGGCAGCTTGCCGAAATCGAACCCAACGCCAGGACCGTCGGTCGCGCCCTGCACTCACCGTTTACCGCCGTGGTGGACCCCAGGGCCATCCTGGCCGCCATGCGCACCGAGCTGGAACAATCCGGCAAGGTCCGGTTCTTCTTCGACACCCGGTTCATCGGCGCGAAAAAGAACGCGGCAGCGACCAGTCAGGGCGACATAAGCTACCAACAGTTCATCAACGCCGCCGGGGCCTACAGCGACAGGGTGGCCCAGGCCTTCGGCATCGCCGAAAACTACCGGTTGCTGCCGTTCAAGGGCATTTACAGGGTGCTGAAAAAACCCGCCGCCGACAAGATTCGGGGCTCCATCTACCCGGTGCCCAACATCAGGAACCCCTTTCTCGGCGTCCACTTCACCCGCAGCGTGCACGGCGACGTGTACGTCGGGCCCACGGCCATCCCGGCCTTCGGGCGCGAAAACTACGGCATCCTCAAAGGGTTGGATTCCGAGTTCCTGTCCATCCTGTTCCGCGACCTGCACATGTTCCTGGAGAATGAAAAATTCCGGACAATCGCCCTGGAAGAGCCGCGCAAGTACCTCTTCAAATACTTTTTCAACGACGCGGCCAGGCTGGTGAAACACATCGCTCCGCACGACGTGCTTCCCAGCTCCAAGGCGGGCATCCGGCCTCAGCTGGTGGACATAAAAAACAACCAGTTGGTCATGGATTTCGTGGTCGAGCGTTTCGGCAATACGGTCCATGTCCTGAACTCCATTTCCCCGGCTTTCACAAGCTCCATGTATTTCGCGGAACTGGTGGTCAAGGAACATGTTACAGGAGCATGACCAGTCGGTTCAAACACCAGTTTACCTTGACTTGGAACCGATTAAAGCGCAAGTGACAGCTAATATTAATATAGACGAGGTAATCCAATGAAACTTCCGAATCTCACATTCGGCGACCTGACGGCCCGGCTTCCCATCATCCAGGGCGGCATGGGCGTCGGCATATCCCTTTCCGGTCTGGCGAGTGCCGTGGCCAACGAAGGCGGGGTCGGCGTCATCGCCACCTCCATGATCGGCATGCGCGATCCCAAACGGTCCAAGGACCCCGAAGGGGCCGACCACCGCGGCCTGATCGAAGAAATCCGAAAGGCCCGCGGCAAGATGACCGACGGTCTGCTCGGCGTGAACATCATGTGTGCCCTGACCAACTACAGCGACATGGTCAAGACCTCCATCCGCGAAGGCGTGGACCTGATCATCTCCGGCGCTGGGCTGCCCATGGACCTGCCCGGCTACCTGCGCGAAGTCTCCGATGAACTGAAGAAGGACATAAAGACCAAACTGGTGCCCATCGTGTCCTCGGGCCGCGCCGCCAACATCCTTTGCAAGAAATGGATGAAGAAATTCGAATACCTGCCCGACGGCTTCGTTGTGGAAGGCCCCAGAGCGGGCGGCCACCTCGGCTTCAAGGCCGAAGATCTGGAAAAGCCCGAATTCCAGCTGGAGAACATCGTGACCGACGTCATCAACGCGGTACAGCCCTATCGCGACTCCCACCACAAGGACATCCCGGTCATCGCGGCTGGCGGCGTCTATACCGGTGACGACATCGCCAAATTCCTGGAAATGGGCGCGGCCGGCGTGCAGATGGGCACCCGATTCGTGGCCACCGAGGAATGCGATGCGGACGAGGCCTTCAAGCAGGCATACGTCAACGCGCAGAAAGAGGACGTGACCATCATCAAGAGCCCGGTGGGCCTGCCCGGCCGCGCTCTCAAGAACGCCTTCCTCGACGCCGTCTCCTCCGGCCTCAAGCATCCCAAGAAGTGCGTGCACAAGTGCCTGCACTCCTGCGCCGAGGAAAACTCCCCCTACTGCATCGCCCAGGCCCTGGTAAACGCCTACAAGGGCAGGCTCAAGCACGGGTTCGCCTTTGCCGGAGCCAACGCCTACCTGATCGACAAGATCGTCACGGTCAAGGAACTGATGACCGACCTGCGCGAGGAAGCCGAGCGCAAGTACGAGGAAGTCGGCATCAGGCTCCAGGAGACCCGCGAGGAGATGGGCAAAAAGATTCAGGAGACCAAGGAAGAGGCGGAACGCCGCATCCGGGACGCCCTGAACAAATAAAAAAACCAATGAAAAAGGCGGGACCGAATGGCCCCGCCTTTTTTTGCGTCCTGTGAACCGGGCCTATTCGAACCGGCGGGCGGAAATGATGGAGATGGGATCGACCGGCACATCGTCGTAGCCCTGCCATTCCCGGGTCCTGGCCTTGCTGATCTTCACGGCAACGTCCATGCCGTCGACGACCTCGCCGAACACGCAGTAGCCGAAATTCTCGTCGTCCTCGCCCGTGTGGTCGAGGTCCGGGTTGTCGGCGACGTTGATGTAGAACTGGCTGGCCGCAGAGTGCGGTTCGGGCAGGCGGCCCATGGCCACGGTGCCGGTCACGTTCTTCAGGCCGTTGGTCGCCTCGTTGACGATGGGCTCAAGGGTTTCCTTCTCCTCCATGGAAAAGGTCAGGCCGCCGGTCTGGATCATGAACCCCTTGATGACGCGGTGAAACAAGGTGCCGTCATAGAACTCGTCGTCGACATACCGGAGAAAGTTCTCAACGGTCTTGGGGGCCTTGTCCGGGAAAAGTTCGATCAGGATTTCGCCTTCCGGGGTCTCCAGAAGGACCATGGGATTTTCCATTATCTGCTCCGTATCATTCTTTTTTGTTATCGTCTTCGGTCACACCCGCCAAAGGGTGCGCCTGGTCGTATACCTGCATGATGCGCTGCATGTCCAGATGCGTGTACCGCTGGGTCGTGGTCAGGTTTTCGTGACCTAACAGTTCCTGCACGCTGCGCAGGTCCGCGCCCGCCTCAAGCATATGGGTTGCGAAGCTGTGCCGGAGCATATGCGGATGCACGTCCTTGGGCAGCCCGGCCAGCTTGGCGAGCTTGGCCACGATGCGGTTGGCCTGCCGCCGGTCGAGCCGCCTGCCCGCCCGGACGCTGACGAACAGCGCCTGCTCGGAGTAGTCTGAGAGCAGCGCATGGCGTTGCTCCATATAGCGTCGAATGCGCTTCACCGCAGCATCCGACAGGGGCACGATGCGCTCCTTGCTCCCCTTGCCCACCACTCGGATGACGTCGGAGTCCACGTCGTTCAGGTCCAGGCCCACGGCCTCGCTGATACGCAGGCCCGAGCCGTACAGCACCTCGGCCAGGGCGATGTCGCGCAGCCCTTCCGGGTCCGGCGTGACCGAGGCCTCCATCATGGACACGGCCTGATCCACGTTGAGCACCTGGGGATGGCGCTTCTCCTGCTTGGGATTGCGAATGCCCGCCATGGGGTCCTTGGCTATCTGCTTGTGACGCAGAAGATACTTGAAATAGGCGCGCAGACTGGACAGCTTGCGGCCCATGGAGGTCTTGGAGAGCCTACGACGATGGAGTTCGGCCAGAAAACCGCGCACCAGGTCACGGTCGATGCGCCCGGGTTTTTCCAGAGTCCGCTTCCGGGGCTTCAGAAACTCCTGAAACTGTTCGAGGTCGGTCCCGTACGAGCGGACGGTCGCGGCGGAGTATCCCTTTTCCACGCTGAGAAAAGCGAGAAAACCCTGGACCAGTTCGCCGGGCCGGTCACGCTTTGCGCTGGTCGATGACATAGCTGCTCTTGGGGTCTTCCTTGGCCTTCTTCTTGAGCCCCATGGCGATGGATGAAACCTCGCCGTAATGGCTTATGCGCCTGTCCGTATTGACCACTACGGCCAAAGAGATGGCCATGAGCGGGAAGACCTTGGTGTTGCCCTCCCGGTCCACGGAGGTGATGTTGCCCCGCTGGCGGTCTTCGGGGTCGTAGAAATGCGGCACGATGTCGTCGAAGGCCTTGATGATCCGCTTGCAGGCGTCCTCCACCAGATTCGGGGGCAGGATGAACACGAAATCATCGCCGCCCACGTGGCCGACAAAGGACTGCACCCCCTGATAGGAACGGATGGTGTTGACGATAAGCCGGGCGGCCATCATCAGAATCTCGTCGCCCCGGGAGAACCCGTACTTGTCGTTGTAGGACTTGAAATAATCGAGATCGCAGTAGGCCAGGGCAAAATCGTCGCCCGAGTCGATATGCTGCTGGATGCGCTGGATGATGGAAGTGTTGCCCGGCAGCTTGGACAGCGGGTTGGCGTCCAGCGCCCGCATGGCCCGGCACAGGGTCAGGTTGATGCGGTCGCGCACCTCGGACGGATTGAAGGGCCGGACCAGGAAATCGTCCACCTCGATCTGGTTCCAGTTCCACGGCGTCTCCACGTCCACCGGGTCCACGCACATGACCACCGGCAACTGGCGGTACACGTTTTCGCTCTTGACCAGATTGGCCACTTCCTTGCCGGAAATGTCGGCCAGCCGGTTGTCCACAACCAGCAGATCCGGCGGTTCGTTGAACAGGTGCTCAATGGCCTTGCCGCCGTTTTCGAACACCGTGAACTCGATGACGTCAGGCGACCACAGGGTGCGCAGCATGTCGGCAAACCCCTTGTCCGGAGAGAGCAGGAACGCGATCTGCTTGCGCTGGAACAGGGATTCTTCAAGGGTCTGGTTCATTTCCGGAATCTAGCATCGGTCCGCGTCCGCGTCAAAGCGGAAGCCCTTCCGCGCTCAAAGGCGGAAGGGCTCCGTGAATGCTTTGCCGACAGGGGGCTACTGCGCCCGGACGTCGCCGATGCGCATGGTGATCTGCTGCAGTTCCTCGGCCAGCCGGGCCAGATCGGTGACTGCGGTGGTGGATTCGTTCATGGATCCGGCGATCTCGTTGGACACGGTATTGACCTCCTCGACGCTCATGGACACTTCGCCCGTGGCGGCGGCCTGCTGCTCGGACGCTGCGGCGATACTGCGGATCTGCTCGTCCGCAATACGGGCGATGTTCAGGATATCGTTGAGGACCTCGCCGGCTTTTGAAGACAGCGCCGTGGATTGGTCGATGGCTTCGGTGGCCTTCTTGAAGGCTTCCAGGTTGCGCCGGGTGCCGCCCTGAATGGACTGGATGGCCTCCCCCACTTCCTGGGTGGCGTTCATGGTCTTCTCGGCCAGCTTGCGCACCTCGTCCGCCACCACGGCGAAACCCCGGCCCGCTTCGCCGGCCCTGGCCGCCTCGATGGCCGCGTTCAGGGCGAGCAGGTTGGTCTGATCGGCGATGTCGGAAATGACCGTCATGATGGCGCCGATGGACTCCACGTCCCCTCCCAGGGCCCGGATGTTCTCGTCCACCACGACCGCCCGCTGCCGAAGTTGCTCGATGGACTCGACCACAGCCGAAACCGCCTCGCCGCCACGTTCGGCGTTGGCACTCATTTCCTCGGCGCTGCGGGCCGCGGCGGACGCGTTGCGGGCGATCGCCATGACTGTGGCGCTCATCTCCTCCATGGTGGAAGCGACCTGCTCGGCCATTCCCTTCTGACGGTCCGCCCCTGCGGTGGTCTGTTCCACCTGGGCGGCCAGTTCCTGGGAGGCGGCCGACAGCATGGAGGCCACGGAGTCTGCCTGGGTGGCGGTCTCCAGCATCTCGCGCTGGGCGCGACGGATTTCGGTCTGGTCCATGACAACCTTCATGGCGCCAAGCACTTCGCCGTTCTGATCCAACAGGGGCATGCCGAAGTATTCGATCTCCATGACCCGCCCCGGATTGGCCTCGGTGTTGGAGAAGACCATCTCACGACCCTGCATCGCCTTGTCGCAGGCGCAGTTGCCGCCGGAGCAGTCTCCCGATTTGAAGTATTCGGAACAGGTGGTGCCGACCAGCGCCTGGGAGGTGGTGTTGCCCAGGCCCGCGGCCGCCTTGTTCATGAAATTGATCTTGTGATCCTTGGAAATGGCCATGAGCGGCAAGGGCAGCTCATCCAGCAGGAGGACCAATCCGTTGAGCATGTGGTTGGTGCCGCTCATGAGCCGCGCGTAATCGCCCTCGAATTGATCGGCCTTGGCCCGGTCATGCAGGTGGCCCTGTTCGATCCTGCCTGCCACATCGGCAAGATCCTGGATCATGGCCCGAACCGTGCGGCGGATATCGATGAGCGCCGACTGCATGTGGGCAATCTCGTCGCCGTTTTCCTTCTTTTCAAAGAGCTCGGCCAGGTCGCCGCGCGCCGTGTCCTCGGCCAGCCGCATGGTCCGCTTCACCGGCCTGAACACGAACCTGGCCAGGAGCATATGCACCAACAGCATGACCGAAGCGACCATAATCACGCCCACGATCTGCATGACCGTACGCTGCCGGACGGCTCCGGCGGCAATATCCTCGACATAGGCGCTCATGCAGATGGTCCAGCCCGTGGTCGGCTCGGTGGACACGGCCAGAACCTTCTCGCGCCCCTGCCAATCATACTCGATCACTCCCTCGTTGACGGCAAGGGCCTGCTTGACGAACTCCAGCCCGCTCACGTCCCTGCGGAACTGCTCGGGGTCGGGGTGCTGGATGAAGACCCCCGCCTTGTCCAGGACAAAGCCGTACCCTTCCTCGCCTATGGAAATCGGGGCGATGAACTGATTGACGAAGGCGTCCCAGGAACCGAGCAGGGATATGCCTCCGCTGATCTGCCCCCAGTCGTCGCGAATCGGATAGCTGACGGTCAGAACGCGGGATGTTGTTCCTGTAACGATATCGACGCTGTCGTCAATGACCCCGGTATCGTTGCCCGCCATGACATCCTTGAAATATCCCTTGGAGGCGACGCTGGTGCCCACCAGCCCCACGCCGTCCTTGTCGGCGGCGGCCACGATCGTCCCGGTATCGTCGAAGACCACCACGCCCCAAAGGTTGGGAGTGGCCTTGACGATGGACTCGCACGCCACCTGCGCCTCATCGGCCGCGCCCTGCACCGCGTAGTACATGTCCCGGTGTTGCGACAGCACCCGGGCCAGGGACTTCTGGTCGGTGATGAACATCGACAGGGATCGTGAACTGGACATGGCCTGAGAACTGGCCGTCTGAACGGCCTCTTTGTAGGTCATGGAAAAGGTGGAACCGGTAACGTAGACTACCAGACCACCGATTCCGATAGCGATCACCAAACAAAGTGGAATGAGGAGCTTGAAAGACAACCGACGACGAACAAAATCAAACATACACCGCCTCGCTTTGAACTTGAGGATGACATCGTGGTAATCAGAGCATGAATGGTCGGAGCCGGACAATGGGAGCCCGCCGCTCCCGATGCCGTAAACATCATGTCATCACCGATATGTCATTGCTTCTTATGTTCTTGATTTTATAGTTCATTTACACTTGTTGGTCAATCAATCAGGTGGGAATGACTATCAGGAAGCTCAAACACCTACACAAAGTGGCATGAATAAAAGTCGAAAAAAAATGGATCATGCTGTTTTCCGCATAATCCATCCCATGCCGCTCGCCTTTTCAGAGCAAAAAAATGCCAAAAATATCAGAATGTCAGGTCGGATACTTCAATCAACTGGTCAGCCATCTCATCCATGACCTTGTCCAGATCGGTCATCTTGAACTTGAGTTCGATGAGCGCTTCCGGGCGCAGATAGGAGGTCTGATCGTCGCCTGAATTGCCGAACTCGAAGAGCCGGGCCAGATAATCTGCGATATGCACCACGCAGGACATGGGCTTGTAGAATTCTGCCAGTTGCGGGGCATGGTGGCGGGCCATGGACTCCCGGATATTCGGGGGCAGCCCCCAATGCCGGGCAAGCCAGGCGTTGATGCGGTCGTGGCCAAATCCCATGACATCCTTTTCGGCCTGGAAATACGTCATGTCCTTGGCCTTGACCGTGTCGAGGATTGTCTGGTGCAGATCGGGCAACTGCACGGCGGTGACCACCTTGCCGAGATCGTGCAACAATCCGGCCACGGCGTATTCCTCCGGGTCCTCGAACCCGGCCCGGCGGGCGATGATGTTGCAGGCGGTGGCGCAGCCCAGGCTGTGTTCCCACAGCCCCTTCATGGCCTGAACCATCATGTCGAAGACCGAAGTGGAGATGATGATGCCGCGCACCACGTTGAAGCCAAGCAGCACCAGGGCGTGCTGGATGGAACTGATGCGGCCGGGGAACCCGTAGATGGGCGAATTGACCATCTTGAGCACCTTGGCCGAAAGCACCTGGTCCGTGGATATGACCTTGGCGATCCCCTCGGTCGACGCCTCGGGGTCCTGCACCATGGCCGTGACCTTTTCCAGGACCTGCGGCAGGGTCGGCAGGTCCTTGACCTGGAGGATTTCCCCGCGAACGCTGGTTTTCAGATCTTCCATGGCCTATTCCTCACCACCGTTGTCACCGGCCTCGTCCCCGGTCTCGTCCACCGCCTCAAGAGCCTTCATCCTGGCCTCCTGGGCTGCGGCCTTGAGCTGGAAATACTGATCCATGCGATTCTTGACCCGCATCATCCACTTGTCCTCGGCATGCCTTCTGAAAAGATGGTCCAGCCGCTCCTGGCGCTCGGCCCACTTGGTGCCCGAACCGGCTCCGCCCATGTCCACGGGGTGTCCCTGAACCGTGATGCGGTCAATGCTCATGGCCTGCAACCGCTTGATATGGCTGTCGCTGAGCTCCATGCCCTCGGCCATGATGGTCATCCCCCCCTCCTTGGTGACGGGTTTGGCCAGCTTCATGCCGGGCTTGGCGAGATCGATGGGTATTTTCTGCATAGTACAACCGGGTTTATTATCCCTTACACCTTGGATACACGGCGTCGGGCGCGCATTCAACCCCGATTAATCAAACTTTATCAAAGAAAATCAAAACACCCATAACCACAAAGGCCACGGCCGCGATCTTCTTGATGACGTCGGTGGGGATATACTGGCAGATGAACTGGGCGAACATCACGCCCAGAAAGCTGACCAGCACCAGAGCCAGGGAGGAACCGAGGAAGACTGTCCACGGTTTCTGGGTCTTTGCGGTCATGAGCATGCAGGCGAGCTGCGTCTTGTCTCCCAGTTCGGCCACGAACAGCGTACCAAATGTAGTGGCAAGCAATTTCCAATCCATGGGTGTTTCCTTTTATATTTGTGATTCCCGGGCCAGATACCACATGCCCGGCAGCTGTTTCACGGCCCCTCGCATCTCGAGCATCAGCAGGACCCGACTGATGATAGCCGGATTCCAGCCGAGTTCCCGGCCCAGAGCGTCGATATGCACCTTATCGGCAGAATCGAGAACAGCCAAGACCTTCAATTCGTCCCCGGTCAGCGACAGGCTCTCCCGGTCGGTCAGCGACGGTCGCTTGATGACCGGCTTGTCGCCTCCGTCCTCCTGACCGGCCGTCGGCTTCCTGCCTGCCTTGACCCTGGCCCGTCCCTGGTCGATCCCCTCCTCGTCCCGTGCCGGGGACGGATCGGGCACGTCCTCCAGTTCACGGGCAAAATCATAGCGCAGGATTTCAACGATGTCCGATGCGGATTCGACCAGGGCAGCGCCCTGCTTGATGAGGCGGTGACACCCGGTAAAGGAGGGCTGGCCGATCGGGCCCGGCACGGCGAACACGTCCCGGCCCTGCTCCCCTGCCAGGCGCGCCGTGATCAGGCTGCCGGACTTGTGGGCCGCCTCGGCCACCAGCACGCCCAGCGACAACCCGCTGATGATCCGGTTCCTGACCGGGAAATGCCCGCCGCGCGGCCGCACGCCCGGGCCGTACTCGGTGACCACCAGACCGTTCTGGTTCAATTCCTCGCGCACGTCGATATTGCCCGTGGGATAATCGATGTCCAGGCCGCAGCCGAGCACGGCAATGGAGCTGCCGAGACCAGCAAGGCCGCCCAGGTGCGCCTGCCGGTCAATGCCGAGCGCCAGCCCGGAAACCACGGTGATGCCGATCTTGGACAGTTGCGCGCTGACTCTCCCGGCTGTTTCCAGTCCAAGCCGTGTGCACTCCCGTGCGCCGACCACGGCCACACCGGGATTCTTGAACAGCGTCACGTCGCCCTGCACATAGAGCATGGCCGGAGGATCGGGGATTTCCTTGAGCTTATCGGGGAAACGGGGATCGAACCAGGTGACCACGTCCATGGACGCCTGCCGGGCCGCCCGGAACTCCTCTTCAGCGTCGGTCCGCCAGACCTCGGCCGCACAGGCCCGGGCCACCTTCTGACCGGACAGACCGAGTCCGTGCCAGGATTTCGCATCCTGCACGGCATCGAACGCGCTCGAATAATGACCGAACAACTCCCGCCACACCTTTGGCCCAAGTCGGGGGGTGTGTTTCAGGGCGAGACAGGCAAAAAACTCTTTATGTTGGTCCATCAGGTGTCCAAAGGAAAGGCCGGACCCCGCAAACGGCGAAAATCCGGCCATTCATGCCTCTTGTGTATGAAAAAATCCTAGCCGCCCAACCTCGTCAGCTCCTTGCGGCCCAACCCGGCCTCGTCGGAGTTCGGGAAATCCTCGATCAGGGCGCGCAGGTAGAAGATCGCGTTGTCGCGGTCGCCCACCCTGTCGTAGGCCATGCCGATCTTGAGCAGGGCCGCAGCGCTCTTGTGATGCTTCGGGAACCGCCCGGTGACCTCCTTGAATGTCAGGATGGCCTGGGCAAAATCCTTCTCGGAGTAATACGTCTCGCCTTTCCAGTACAGGGCGTTGGCCGCCAGTGCATCCGAGGGATACTTGGCCAGGAACTGGTCGAAGGTGGCGCGGGCCCCTTCCATATTGTCCATGGAATACTGCTTGTACCCCTTTGCGTACAGCGCCTGTGCACCGGAAATCTTCGCCTTGGGCCTGGAAGCAGTCATGGGCGCGGGCTTGGGCGCGGTTTTTCGCTTGACGACCTCCGGCTCCGGAATGGTCGCGGGCGGCTTGGGCACGTCGGCCCACGGTTTGTCCTCGCCGCTCTGGGCGACGGGCGGCTCGGTGGCCCCTTCCGGCTTCACCCAGCCATCGTCCTCGGGCTTCAGATCGGTCACCCACCCCTCGCCCGCCGGGGGCTCAGGCGTCTCTTCGGTGGGAACGGCCACGGACGTGCCGTTGCGCAACCCGGCGACCTTCTCCTCAAGGTCGGTCACCCGCTGGTCGAGCCGGTCCCTGTCCTCGACCACCTCGTCCGCCATCTGACGCTGCTTTTCACGGAAATTGAGGAAGCTCTCCTCAAGGGACTTGACGCGCCACTCCATGCTCGCCGTATCCGTGGTCGCGCTCTTCCCGGCGGCAGTGCAGCCGAAGAGAAACAGACCGAGGACGGCAAACAACAGGAACTTCAGGCATTTCATCGAGCGGCTCTCGCTTTATCACGGTTGATTGTTTCATTGGAAATAGGCGATACCACGATTTTTTGCAAGGAATCGTTGACAATTCCGCAACACCCCTCTTTGAGGGAAGCCTTGCATGCCGGACGATTTTCAGGCAGAAAAAACGCGCTATTCAACGCGATTCTTACGCACAAAAACGGAGCCTTCTTCCACCATGGATTTACAAGAAACCCTCAAGATGATTGGCCTGATGTTGGCCCCGGCCTTTTTCAGCCTGCTCGGCATGGGCGCACTCGGCAGCCCGGCCGTGGCCGTTCTCGGCGAACTCAGCGCCAAGACGAACAAAAAGGTCTTTTTCGACAAGTATGGCCAGCAGACAGGCTCCTTGGGATTGATACTGCTCGCGTTCCTGGTCGTCATCTATGGAGTCGGCATCGGCATCAGCCTCTACCGCTACCCCCGACTCATTGAGCAATCCCTCAACCCCGCCTCCCCGTTTTTTACCGGAGCCGTGCTTCTCGCCGTGTTCGCCGTGGCCGCGCTCATCTATTTCCTGACCTGGAAGTCCATGCGGCAGGCCAAGGCCCCCCACATCATACTGGGGCTCATCGCCGCCCTGTCCGCCATCGGCGCGGTGGCCGTGGTCACCCCGGCCAAACTCTTCTTCAACCTGTCCCAGGGAAGCCCCTCGCAGGAGGCCCTGGCAACGGCTTCGGCCATGGCCCTGCCGCTGTCCGCCATGTACGGCGTTCTGGTCCTTGCCGCCGCAGCCTCCCTGAGCCTGGCCTACCTCGTCATCCGCCGCAACAAGGACGACTTTGGCCGCGACTACTACTCCTTTGCCATGAAGCTGGCCGCGCGCTGGTCCATGCTGCCCATGATCGGCTTCATGGCCTGCCAGGGCTGGCTCTACGCCCGGCTGCCGGAGAATATCCAACTCATTATTCTCGGCACCCCTCTGGCCTATGTCTGGGCCGGAGTGGTCATCCTCGGCGCCGTCAACGTCGGGCTGTGGATACTCATTGCCCGCAACGAATCCCCGTTGCGCATGAAGGGGCCGGCCTTCCTGTCCGTCTTCATTTTCTGGGCCATGCACGCCCTGAACGCCACCCTGTTCGTCAACTTCATGACCATGCTGTAAGACACCGCCCTCCGCACGAAAAAAGGCCGGGAAGTTCACCTTCCCGGCCTTTTCCTTTTCGGTTCGAGGTATCTTACTTCCCGGCAGGCAGAGCCGCGCCGCCCACGGTCAGGGGTTCCTGTTTCCTCCCGAGCTGGGTGGACAGGGAGTAGATTTCGTGCGGGTCGAGGATCAGCACCACCGAGCCGTCGCCCATGATGGTGGCGCCCGACAACCCCTTGAGGTTGAAGTTGTTGAGATACTGCCCGAGGGGCTTGATGACGATCTCCTGGCGTTCCAGAAGCCGGTCCACAACAAGGCCGAGACGGCGGTCGTTGTCCTGGATGATGACCATGGGCAGGACGTCGCGGTCGTCCATGGACTGAGGGAGATCGAGCAGTTCGGCCAGTTCCACTATGCCCAGGACCTCGCCGCGCAGCTCGACGGCCTTGCGGTTGTTGACCTCGGAGAGCTTTTCCACCTCGATCTTGGTGGTCTCGGACACCGCGTCCAGCGGGATGGCGAACGTGTCGCCGCCAACCTGGACCATGAGGGCGTCGATGATGGCCAGGGTCAGCGGCAGGGTCAGGGTGAGCTTTGAGCCCTTGCCCACCTCGGACTGGGTGTGCACGCTGCCCTTGAGATTCTTGATGTTCGTCTTGACCACGTCCATGCCCACGCCGCGACCGGAGATGTCCGTGACCTTTTCAGCGGACGAGAAGCCGGGCGCGAAGATAAGGTCCAGCGCCTCGCGGTCGTCCATGGCGTTGGCCTCTTCCGGGGTGATGACGCCCTTTCGCATGGCCACCATCTTGAGCTTTTCCGGGTCCATGCCGCGACCGTCGTCTTCCACCTCGATGGCCACTGAATTGCCCTTGTGATAGGCGCGCAGCCAGACGTGGCCCTTGGGCTTCTTTCCGGCAGCGATACGCTCGTCCTCGGGTTCCAGGCCGTGGTCAACCGCGTTGCGGACGAGATGGACCAGCGGATCACCGATCTCCTCGACAACGGACTTGTCGAATTCGGTCTCTTCGCCTTCCATGATCAGTTCCACCTGCTTGCCCGACTTTCGGGACAGGTCGCGCACCAAGCGCGGGAACCGGGAAAACACGGTCTGGACCGGAACCATGCGGACCTTCATGATGGTGTCCTGAAGATCGTCCGATATACGCGCCATGGCGTAGGTGGTTTCCGTGAGCTGCTGGGCCACCACATGAACCTCTTCCTGCCCGTCCTCGAGGGCGCGGGCGAGCATGGCGTACCGGTTCCGGTTGATGATCAGCTCTCCGATGACGTTCATCAGATGGTCCAACTTGTGATGATCCACCCGGATGGTGCTCGACACCTTGGGCTTCGCAGGGGGCTGCTGTGCGCCACTGGACTTGCTGGCGTTACTCATAGGCTTCCTGGCCGCCGAAGCGGGCTTGGATACGGGTTGCTTGACGGGATCGGGCGCGGGAGCCGGCTTGGGGGCTTCCGCCACCGGTTCGGGCGCGGGGGCCGGTTCAGGGACGGGAGCTGCCGCCGGTTCGGAGATGGGCTCGGGTTCGGGAGCGGAGGCGACCTCGGCCCCCTCCTCTTCGATGGAACCGCCGACGGACTTCACGGCCTTGACGATCATCTCCCGCAGGATGGCATGTTCCTGTTCCAGGATGTCCAACATCAGAGAAAAATCCATGTCCGACTTGCGGGCCTGATCAACCAGACCGGCGGTTCTGGACGCGTACTCCCTGATTTCGTCGAACCCCATGTATCCCGTGGAGTTCTGAATGGTCTGGAAAGTACGGAACAGACCGTCGATGATGTCCTTCTGCCCGGAATCCTTCCGGAGCAGGTCGAAAGCGACGTCAACAGCCTTGAGCTGCTGGTCGATGGTGGAAATGAACAGGGCCACGTCCTCCGGATCGTATTCGTCTGCGACGGATTCGACCGCTGCCGCCTCGGCAGGAGTCGGCGCGGCTTCCGCTTCCTTGGGGTGATCCTCGGATTTACCGGAGACCAACCCCTGAACCGCAGCCGTATCGCCGTCGTTGGTGACCTTCTGGAGAATCTGCGCCATGGCGCTGGTATCCACGGGGTCGACCCTGCTGGTCTCTATATCGACCTTGGACACCAGGGTCTCGATGAGGTCCACGGCGGCCAGCAGCAGGTCGATCATGGACTGGCTGGAAGCGATCTCGCCCTTGCGGACCTTGTTGAGCAGGGTCTCGGCCTCGTGGGTCAGGGAATTGAGTTCCTTGAAGCCGATAATGCCGCTGTTGCCCTTGAGGTTGTGAAAATACCGGAACGTATCGTTGATCAGTTCCTCGGCCCCTTCGGGCTCCCCTTCCAGGGTCAGCAGACAACGGTTGAGGTTTTCCACGATCTCCTGGGCCTCTTCAAGAAAATCGGCCAGATGGCCTTCGCCCACCGTGGTCAGGGCATACGGGGTATCGTCGAAATCGGGATCGGGCTCCGGGACGAAGGCGGGCACGGAAGCAGTCACCTCTTCCTCGACCGTGGCGACAGGTTCCGGCGCAGGCGCAGGCGCAGGCTCGACAACGGACTGGGGCTCGGAAACAGGCTCAGGCTCCAGGACAACCTCGCCCTCCGCCCCGGGGCCCCCCGTGACATCCCCGAGTTCACCCTTCAGAGCCGCCTCGATTTGTGCGATGACGGGTCCGGTGTCCACGTCACCTTCCACGCCGCTGGTCTCCAGATTGTCGACCATGGTGCGCAGGGCGTCGGTGGCGGACAGGATCAGGTCCATGATCCCTTCCGTAACCTGCATGGACCCCTGGCGCAGTTCATCCAGGATGTTTTCCGCCTTGTGGGCCAGCCCGTTGATCTTGTTCAACCCCAAAAAGCCCGATGCGCCCTTGAGGGAGTGCATGGGCCGGAAAATCTCATTCAGAATGCCGAGGTTCTCGGGGCTCTTTTCCAGCTCGAGAAGATTCGGCTCAATGGTCTCCAAATGCTCTTTCGCTTCGATGAAAAAATCTGACAAGATTTCCGGATCGAGAAAGTCCTGGCTCATCGAGTCTCCTTCTGCAATGCCGCGTTATGTGGTTTCACACCGTCAGCCAAGCAGCATCTTGACGTTGCGGACGAGTTTTTCCGGTTGCGCGGGTTTGACCATGTACAGGTTCGCACCGACGGTCAAGCCGGTCTGAATGTCCTTGTCCTGCCCTTCGGTGGAAAGCACCACGATGGGGATGTCCCGGTAGCTCTCCTGCTCGCGAACGGTCTTTATGAACGTCAACCCATCCATGCGGGGCATGTTGACGTCGGAAACGATAAGATCGACAAAATCGAGACTGTATAGCTTTTCCAGCCCGTCAAGGCCGTCTTCCGCGGTGGTCACCTTGAAGCCTTCCTTCTTCATGATGAAGGCGACAAGATTCCTCACTGTTTTGGAATCGTCCACAATCAGAATATGTTTAGGCATGATGTTCCCCCTGGTAACACGTCTCGTGCCCGCATATCAAATCCAGCATAGCGAGGCTCCCTATTCTTCCTTCTTGTAAATAATTGAACCCGGAAACCGGATGGGCTTGAAGGCGCGCGTGATGTGGTGCAGCGACTCCGAGTGTCCGATGATCAGGTAACCGCCAGGAAGCAGGTTGTCGTAGAAATCGTTGATAACCTGCTTTTTCATTGCATCATCAAAATAGATTATGACGTTTCTGCAAAAAACAATCTGGGACCGCTCGATCCGCTTGATCTGATTGCGATCCTTGAGATTTATCTGACCGAAACTCACCAACTTCTTGATTTCCTGCTTGAGCTTGTTCTGCCCCCCCCCGGAATCAAAATACCGCTCCACGATGTCCTTGGGCGTTGTCCGCAGGGTGTAGTCGTTGTAAACGGCCTTGCGCGCAGACTCGAGGACGCGCTCCGACAGGTCGTTGGCAGTGATACGGATATCCCAGGAATCCATCTCCCCCTTGAGCACCTCGTTGATGATCATGGAAATTGTGTAGGGTTCCTCCCCGGTCGAACAACCCGCCGACCAGATGCGCAGCCGATTGCCCGCCTTGCGGCACTTGTCGAGCACGTCGGGCAGGACTTCCTTCTGGAAGACCTCAAGCTGCGGCGGATTGCGGTAGAAGCTGGTCTCGTTGGTTGTGATGACCTCGAACAGCTTCCTGAATTCCGCCGACCGCGACGAATCGTACCTGAGCAGATTGTAGTATTCGTCGAAATTCTTGAGGTTGAGTTTCTTGAGCCGGTTGCCGAGCCTGTTTTCAAGGAGATATTTCCTGTTGTCGGCTATCCAGATGCCGCATTCCTGATAAATGAAGTCACGCAGATTGACGAACTCCTGGTCCGTAATCCGAAGCTCCCTGCCCAGTGAGATGGTCTTTGAAAAAAGCGATGACATCTTTGTCGCCTACTCTTGGGCTTCCTGAATCCGGGTGATGGCCTCTTCCGCCGCGCTCACCAGTTCGTATTCATCACTGTTGGTGACCTCGAGCAGGGCATTGAACGCTTCGGGCCCTCCGATTCTGCCAAGCCCCTCGATTGCCTTCATGACGACGAAACGGTTGGTGTTCTTGAGCATGGCAACCAAATGCGGAACCCCTTCGGTCAGCCCGTGCTCGCCAAGGGCGTCGATGGCCCGTATCTTTACCCAATCGTCCTCGTCGTTCAGGGCGTGAAGGAGATGAGGGACCATCTCGTCGTCAAAATAGCGGCCCATGATCTCAATGACGGTCAGCCGCACGTCCTTGTTCTCGTCGCTGAGGCGCTGCAGAACCAACTGCCGCCAGTCGGAAGGATCACCGACGCCGGCCAGGGCCTCCAGCGCCACCTTCCTGACATCCGGAATCTCATCTTCCACGGCCTGCTTCAGGTAATCGAGGTTCTCGGTGGCACCGAGCTTGCCCAGGGCATAGATCGCCATGAAACGCTGGATTGGGTCCTCGCTGACGGCCATCTCCCTGAAGCGGGTCACGACCGCGTCGCCGCCGATGGCTATGCAGGCATTGAGGGCCGACTCCTTGACGTCGTCGTACTGATGCCCGAGCATCGGGAATATGTCATCCACGACCTCGGCCAACCGGAGCTTCTCGCCCAGCAGGTAGACCACGCTCTTGAGCACGGTGCCGTCCTTGTGCTCCTCGAGTATCTTGATGAAAAAGTCTTTTGCCGACTCGTCGGCCCGCTCCGCAGCAACGCTTATGATCTGCCGCTGGATGGGCAACGAAGTCTGCCAGAAAGCCTCCATGAGCACACCGCAGACCGCGTGCGCTTCGCTGCACTGCTCGGGCGCGATCAGGGAGAGGGCCTGCACGGCAACGCCGGCCGTGGTCTGGTCATCGCCGAGGACCCCTTCCTTCAGGGCTTCGGTCAGCCCGATTTCGGCCAGGCACCCGATGATGGTCTGCAGCCGGTCCTGATCACGATCCTGATCCAGGCCGGCCGCGATGGTGAGGATTCCCCTGGAGGCCTGTTCGCCGCCCACATGGGCCAGCCCCTGAATGGCTGCATCCTGTATTTCCTCGTCCTCGTCCTCGAGCGCCACCAGCAGGTACTGGCGGAACCGCTCCCGCTCCTCGTCGCTCAGGAGGGTCAGGGACTTGCCCCCGAGAATTTTGACCACGGCCTTGACGATTTTATTCCGCAGCGCGGTGGGTGCATCGGGCATGCGCCGCAAAAGCATGGTCACGGCCTTGACGTTGCCCAGCTCGCCCAGGGAATCGATGATCATCGACGCAACCAGGTCGGACGCGGAGTCCAACGCCTTGACCAGGGCGTCCACGGAACTGGAATGCCCGATCTTGGTCAGCGCCTCGATCACGGAATACTGAACCCACTCCTCGTCGTTGATGGCCTTGTTCAGGCAGGGAGCGGCCTCGGCCATGCCCAGATCGCCCAGGCTGACCGCAGCCTGGTAGCGGACGTTGACCTCGGGGTCCCTGAGGAGGGCGTCGCAGAGGGGCTCGACAGCCAACAGGCTCCCGGTGGAGCCGAGGATGTCGGCCATGAAAATTCGGATATCCGCGTCTTCATCCTGGCTGAGCTCGATGAGGGACCCCATATCCTGGCTCCCCACCTCCCGCAGGATGTCCATGGACAAATTCCGCACGGGGGCGTCGTCCGAGCGCAACAGCGGCAGCACGGCCTGCACCGTCTCCTTGCCGCCGATCTTCCTGAGGGAACTGTCCACCGCCTCCTGGATGCCGAGATGATTGGTGGTCAGCAATTCCGCCAGTTTGGGCACGGCTTCGGTACAATTGTCCTCGCCCGCCCTGAACGCGCTCTCACGGACGACCTCCTTGTCGTCGCTGTCGAGCAACGCCAGATATTCGGTACACTCCATGCTCCAAACCTCCAGTGCAAATTCAGAATTCAAACGGCCCTATTGATACAGATTCGAGACAATGGAGTCGGCCATGTCGTCGAGATCAATAATTTCATCCGCCAACTTCTCGTCTACGATGGCCTTGGGCATGCCATAGACCACGCAGGTGGAATCACTTTGGGCCAGCGCCCTGCCGCCCTTTTCCTTGAGAGCCCTGACGCCTTCGCATCCATCGTTGCCCATGCCGGTAAGGATGACGCCGAGACCGCGCCGCCCGACGGCTTTGGCGACCGAAGAGATGAGCACGTTGGCCGAAGGCTTGTACAACTCGCCCGACGGCTCGTCGGTGACCTTCAGTTCGATCCGGCTCACCTTCTGGTCCAGAACCACATGCCTGCCGCCCGGAGCCACGAAGACGCACCCCGGCCTGAGGACGTCGCCGGTTTCGGCTTCCTTGACCGAGAGCCGGCTGACGCCGTCAAGACGCTCGGCAAAGGGACCGGTAAAGGCCGCCGGCATGTGCTGGGCAATGACGATGCCCGCCGGGAAATCGGCCGGGAGAGATGACAGAATCTTCTGCACGACAGGGGGCCCGCCGGTGGAGACACCGATGGCGACCACGTCGCGAACCGGCTTGCCGGACCGGCGGTCCACAGGTGCCGCGACCTTCTGCCGGACGGGCCTGGCAGCGGGAGCCGTATGCCGCATCTTGCGGGCGGCCACGGCCTTGACCTTCTCGATCAGGTCCCGTTCGATCTTGATGATATCCAGAGAAACCTTGGAAAGCTGCTTGGGGATGAAATCCACGGCCCCGAGCTCCATGGCCTTCAGGGTGGACTCGGCGCCTTCGGTGGTCAGGGAGCTGACCATGAGGACGGGTCTCGGGGATTCCATCATGATGTGCCTGAGTGCGGTAAGACCGTCCATCCTGGGCATCTCGATATCCAGGGTGACAACGTCGGGATCGAAGGAGCGCACCATTTCCAGGCCTTCCTTGCCATCGCGTGCGGCACCGACCACCTTGATGCCCGGGTCCTTCTCGAGCATCGTGCAGATGGCTTTCCGCATGAATGCGGAATCATCCACAACCAAAACTGTAATCACTTAGAACTCCTTGCTTCCCTCTGCCGGATCATTATGCAGAAAACCACACACGCCCGACAAGGGCCAAAACACGTTTGACCGTACCGCCTCCGGCCATACATTGTAATTATTTTATCATGCAATTTCCGACTTTAGGCACCTTTCCCCCCTTTGTCCACAACCTTGACGATCCCCACATTTTTACCTTGCCTTTTCATCCCCCCTGAGCTAAACACCCCTCTCACGACATCGGGATGTGGCTCAGTCTGGTAGAGCGCTGCGTTCGGGACGCAGAGATCGGAGGTTCAAATCCTCTCATCCCGACCAGAAAAATCAAGGGTTTACGGAAATACTCCGTAAACCCTTTTTTGTTGTTGCCAGTATCTGAAAGGCACTTCGCTCAAAATCAGAGGGACACCTCCCCCAATTCCGGCTCACCTCAACATCAGCTCCTGCGCAGACTCCGCGTTAAAAAACGATCCAGCTGATTGGTGAATTCCTGCTTATCCTTTGGGCCGATGGGCGTCGGACCGCCGGAGACCATGTTGGCGCTTCGCAGTTCCTCCATCAGATTGCGCATTCGCAGCAACCCTTTCACGTTTTCTTCCGTATACAGCTCGCCACGTGGATTGAGGCCCGTGGCTCCCTTGTCCACGATCGCATCGGCCAAGGGGATGTCCGCCGTGATCACGAGGTCTCCCGGCTCGACCAGCCGGACGATTTCATTGTCCGCCTCGTTGAAGCCGGACGCCACATGGAGAGTCTTGATCAGCGGCGAAAGGGGAACGGAAAGAGGAAAGTTGGCCACCAGCGTCATGTCGATCTCGCGCCGAAGCACGGTCTTGAACAAAACATCCTTGATGACATTGGGACAGGCGTCGGCATCAACCCATATCTGCATCGGCACTCTCGTAAGGCTGGAATATTGAACGACTCAAAAAACGGACCCTATCCGCAATCGGCAAACAAGAAAACCCATTGCAATCAGCAATCGGCGGCTCCCTGCCGTCATTCCTTTGGTAAACACGCCTTCATCTTTCGAGGCGAGGGCCAGTGAAACACCGCTATTTTGAGCGTATCAAAATAGCGCCCACCTCTCAGGGAGAGATGCGCGCTGAAGCCACTATGGGCTTAGGCTCAAAGCCTACCAGCGAGGACGCTCTTCGCGAGCCTTGGCTCCGTCGGCTGCCGAATGGTTGCTCGCGCTCCGCGCGACCCACGGCTTACTCGACAGGGGGGCTCAGACCGTTTCCAGGCGGACCGTGTTCAGGACAACGGACAACGCCTTGAACCAGAATTCGACTTCATCGCCGTGTTGAAGGGCCAGCTCACTGGCGCTCTCGGCGGAAATGAGGGCGCAGACGTCCGTGCCGTCGTCAAGGCGGCCCAACACCTCTGAAATGACCGGAGAGTCGGTCACGCGCAGGATGGTGGCGTGAAAACGGTTGCGGGCGCTGCCCGCCGTTTCCCGGCCGCAGCGCATGACGTTCACCAGCGGCGCCTTGACCGTGGCCACCAAGGGACTCCCCTCTTTCAGGTCGAGGCTGTGCAGGCTGTCTGCGGTGATGACCGCGCTGATCTCGCAGCCGGAGCGCGTCTCCATGACCACCTCGGCCATGACCGAATCCTGCCTGATGCGGGTCACGTGGCCGACAAAGGAGTTTCGGGCGCTGGTCTGGCGGAGCATGGCCTTCTGCGCGCTGTGCACGATGGAATGCATGTCTTCCGGGGAGAACTGCTGGAAACAGGCGGTCAAATCGAGAGACGACTGGCCGAGCACATCACGGACCACGGTGATGGGCACGCCGCTGCGAAGCATTTCCACGGCCCTGGTGTTGCGCAGGACGTTGGGGCCGGACAGCTCACGGGGCAACCCCGCCTCCTTGCCGCGGGCGTAACAGATGCGGCGGAAGTATCCCGGGTCCGCGTGAAAGAAATCCCCGCGCGCCCCGCATCCCATGGGGCCATCCAATACGCCCATGATCTGGGAGAAGACCTCGTCGGGCAGGGGAACCGATCGCTTCCGATCCTCGGAACCAAGGCGGATGGCCGTGCTCCCGACATCGAAACAGGTGGCGTCGTCCAGGGACAGTATCTCACCCAGCCGCGCCCCTGAATGTCGAAGCAACAAGAAAATCAGCCACATGCGCATACGGGCGCGGATGCTGTCCGCCCGTTTGGCGCTGTCCTTCCATTGGGAGAAAGCCCGCTCGAACGCCAGCACCTGGGGCGGTTCCAGGTACTTCACATGCTCCGACACGCGGAAGAATTCCCGCGGACAGACCTTTCCCGATGGTTTGTTTGCATTCATCACATATCCATGAACAGTCACTCATTCATCCATTCGCGTGACCCGTTTGCGCCATTTGGACACAAAACATAGGGGAATAAGTACATCGACACAAGCCTCGCATGCACCATGCGCCCCGCCAACCCGAACACACCGCAGCCCATGACATTGAACATCAACATCCGGAAGCACCTGAACCAGTTCGAGCTGCACACCGCACTGTGCTGCCGCGCCGGTGAACTGACCGCCATAGTCGGCCCGTCCGGAGCGGGAAAAACCACCCTGGTACGCCTCGTGGCAGGCCTGGACCTGCCTGACCACGGCACCATCTCGCTGGGAGACGATATCTGGACCGATACCGAAACCGGACGATCCATTCCCACGCACAAACGGGAAATCGGACTGGTTTTTCAGGAATTCCCCCTGTTTCCGCACCTGACCGTACACCAGAACATCGGTTTCGGCGCCCCGGACGAAACCGATGTCGGGCCGCTCATGCAGACCTTCGGCATTCGCCACCTGGCCGACCGCAGGCCGAATTCCATTTCCGGCGGAGAACGGCAACGCGCGGCCTTCTGCCAGGCCCTTGCCCGCAAACCGAAACTCCTGCTCCTGGACGAACCCTTTTCCGCCCTGGACGTAGCCACCCGTTCCTCACTCTGCGGCCTGTTGATGGACCTCAAGGAGGACCTGAACATCCCCATCCTCCACGTGACCCACGACCTCATCGAAGCCCAGTGGCTCGGCGACGCCATCGTGGCCGTGGAAAACGGCAGAATCACGCTGGAGTGGCTGAACCGCCAGGCAATCCATCGTCCGTCGATCGCCCCGACCGTCTCACCCGTCTAACAAGGAAACGCATCATGCCCAGAATCCGCACACTCGTCCTGGCCCTTTGTTTCATCGCCCTCTTGGCCCCGACTGCACAGGCAGACGACGTGGTCCTCGCCTCGGGCGCGGGCTACAAGAAAATGGTCAACGCACTCAACGCGGCCTACAAGCAGCAGACCGGCCATGCTGTCAGCCTCATCTACGGCAACATGGCCCGCGTCACGACCCTGGCCCGTGAAAGCGGCGAGGTCGGGCTGGTCCTGGGAGACGAAGCCTTCCTGGACAAGGCCGGGCTGCCCATCGAAAAGAAACTGGAACTGGGACGGGGCAAGCTGGTCCTGGCCTTTGCCAAGTCCTCGAAGTTTTCCCGCGTGGAAGACCTGGACGACCCGCAGGCCGGACGTATCGCCCTGCCCGACACCAAGAAGGCGATCTACGGCAAGGCGGCCAGGGAATACCTGCTGACGAGCGGCCGCCTGCCCGGCATCCAGCCGCGATTGGTGGAAGTCGCGACCATTCCCCAGGTGTTCTCCTATCTGAACACCAATGAGGTGGACATGGGATTCCTCAACCTCACCCACGCCCTGAACGTCCAGGAACACATCGGCGAATTCGTGGTCATCGACGAAAGCGGCTACTCGCCCATCCGCATCATCGTCGGGGTCCTCGACACCTGCAGCAACAGGCAACAGGCCGATGAATTCCTGTCCTTCCTCCAGACGCCCGAGGCAAAGGCGATCATCAAGAAGCACGGGCTGTAAGGAGCCATGGACTTCCTTCGGATACTGACCGAGCCGCAGACCACCGGGCCACTCTGGCTGACGCTGAAAACCCTGGCTGCAGCGGGCGCGCTTCATCTCGTGGGCGGCGTGCTGATAGGCTACTACCTGACCAGCGGCAAGGGATTCATGCGTTCGGCCACGGACTTCCTGGTCACGCTCCCGCTGGTCTTTCCGCCCATTGCCACGGGCTTCATCCTGCTCATGCTGCTGGGCCGGGCCGGGCTCGTCGGCAGCGTCCTGCCCGTGGACATGGTCTTCAGCTTTCCGGGCGTGGTCCTGGCCTCGTTCGTGGCCGGAATGCCGCTCATGGTCAAGCCGGTGGAGGCCGCCCTGCGCGGCGACGTGAAGCGGCTGGCCGAGATCTCGCACGTGCTGGGCAAAAACCGATGGCAGACATTCTGGCTGGTGCTCCTGCCCGGCATCCGACGCAACGTGGCCGCCGGGTGGTTCCTGGCCCTGGGACGATCGTTGGGCGAGGTCGGCATCACGCTCATGCTCGGCGGCAACATCATCGGCAAGACCAACACCCTGTCCCTGGAAATCTACAACGCCGTGTTCAGCGGCGAATTCGACCGCGCGCTGGTGCTTTCGGCCGTCATCGGCGCGTTTTCCCTCACCATTTTCATCGCACTGAAAAGACTTTCAGCCGTATAGGAGACCCCATGAACACTCTTGAAACCGTTCGCGAAAAGGCGCTCAACCTGTGGGAAAAGGATGGCATCCTCGACGAACGCATCACCGTCACCGCCGGTCCCCTGACCGTCAAAGAGGCCATCGGCACGCCCGAAGAAACCGATTTTCCCATCCAGCAGGGCAAGGAAAAACTCATGGAAGCCGTGTTCCGGGGTGCGCGGGGCCAGGCCTTCACCGACCACTACGGCAATTTCACCGGCACCCTGGCCGAAGTGGCCGCCCTGCCCCTCGAGGACAACTTCAACCGCGCGGTGTTCGTGTCCACGTTGAACGCGGTCTGCCGCTCACAAGGCAAGGCGTGCGGCACGGTCCATTGCAGGAACACCGGCCCCAAGGACTGTTCGGGCGAGATATTCGACCACATCCGGCAGCACTACGACGCCGGGCGCATCACCATCATCGGCTTCCAGCCCGCCCTTGCCGAGGCGCTGAACAGCCGGGCCGAAATACGGCTCATCGACCTCGACCCCGACAACGTGGGCCAGGTCAAACGGGGGGTGTTGGTGGAAGGCGGCGACGCCACGCAGGACGCCGTGGAGTGGTGCGACCTGCTCCTTGTCACGGGCACCACTCTGGCCAACTCCACCATCGACCGGTTCCTGACCGACAAGCCGGTACTCTTTTACGGGACCACCATTTCGGGCGGGGCAGCGCTCATGGGCTGGGAGCGGTTCTGCCCGCAGTCCACCTAGCCGGGAAGGTATGAAGCGACATCGTCCGGGACGACGGCGTCGGCCACGAGTTCCAGCCCCGATCCTGCCGGGGCGAGGATGGTGCACATGCCATGCTCCGGCTCGAAACAAAAGAGGCCGTCCGTGGGGTGCCCCGTCACCCGGCAGAGCACGGAACGGATGACGCCCGCGTGGGTCACGGCCAGAACAGGCTGCGGCCCGGCGGCCAGCCTGACAAGAGCGGGCATGGCGCGGTCCGCAACGTCATCAAATGATTCGCCGCCAGGAGGCCGGAAGCCGCCGAAACGGACGCCGCGCTCGGCATACCCGGCGGGGAACCGGGTTCGGATATCGTCGAAGAACAGACCGTCCCACTCCCCCATGTCGATCTCATCCAGTTCCGGGATGATTTCCGCTTCCCTGTCCAGGCGTGCGGCCAGGGGCGCGAGGGTGTTCAGGGCGCGCCTTGCCGGGCTGGCGCACAACCGGACGAATCCGGCATCGGCCAGGCTCGCGGCCAGTCGCTCGGCCTGGGCGACTCCTTCGGCGGACAGGGCAACATCGGTTCGGCCCACACACCGTCCCTTTGCCTGATCTGTCCGGGCATGGCGAACCAGCACGATCATGCAAAAGCCTCCCGGGCCAGTTGCTCCGAGGACACGCCCATTTCCCGGTCGAACCGGGCCAGCAGGTTCCGGGCCCGTTCCAGACGGCCCCGGATGGCCGGAACCGCGCCGGGTTCGTCGGCATACATCTCCATCTTCTCCAGGTACCGCCCTTCCAGAAGGACCGGATGGTCGCAACGGACCAGTTTGTCCGCAAGAAAAACCACCTCCCTCTCCGAGATGGGCTCGTCAGGAAACAGCTCCACGTCGAAATGGGCCCGGACGATCTCGGCGGCCGCGTGGAACCCGTGATCATGGAGCAGTTCCGCGCCGGCTTCCTCATGGCGTCTGGTTCCCTTGCCGATATCGTGGGTCAGGGCCGCACCGCGCACCAGCTTTCGGTCAAGCGGCTTTACCCCGTCACGCCGGTTGAGGGCCGCGCACAGGGCTTCGGCCACACGGGACACGGCCTCGCAATGGCGCATGACGTGCCCGGTGCCGTCGGCCATGGCCCACAACTGGGCGCACTCCGCGTCGTCTGGGTACCCCCTGCCGAAGGAGGTCACGGCCAGGTCGTAGTCTTCCGGAAGGTCGAGGTCGTGCAGGATGCCCGAATCGGCCACATCCAGATCAGCCGAATCCGCCTCAAAACGTTTGAGCACTGCGCGCAGTCCGCCGACACCGTCATGATGCAGGATATCCGGGAGCAGGTCCCGGCGGATGACGGGCGGATGCCCCCGCTCGCCACGAAACCGGGGATAGAGAACCGCCGGGCGCTCCCGCCCGAACGCTTCGGCGAGGCCGCGCACCGTCTCCGGACGCACCAGGGGAACATCCGCCGGAAGCATGAAAAAACCGTCGATATCGTCGGGCAACGCCTTGACTCCGGCCAGGACGGAAGAAAACATGCCCTGCTCGAAGTCCGGGTTATGCACGGCCACGCCTCCGGCCTTTTCGGCGGCAGCAGCCACTTCATCGCCTCGCTTGCCCGTGACCACGATGATCGGCTCGATACACGCCGGGGCAAAAACATTGATGACCTGTTCCAATACGGTCCCGTCCCCCAGCGGCAGGAACGGCTTGAACCTGCCCATGCGTGAAGAAAGGCCCGCCGCCGGAATTACAGCCGCCAACCGCGTCATGCACCTGCTCCCGATCGGGCCTTGATCAATTCGCCGACAATGGAAACCGCGATCTCCTCGGGCGTCTGCGCGCCGATGGTCAGGCCGATGGGACAATGGCAGCGGTCGATATCAGCCTGGGTGAAACCGTCGTCCAGCAGCGATGCGTAAATCTTGTCGCGTTTCTTGCTGCTGCCGATCATGCCCACGTACCCGGCCTTGGTCCTGAGCGCCTCGGCCAGCACGTTGCGGTCGTGCAGATGGCCCCGCGTGACCACGACGATGAACGCGTCTTCGTCCACGTCGAGGCCGTCGAAGCACCCGTCAAAGGACGACAGCACCACCACCTCGTCCGCTTCCGGGAAACGGTCCTTGTTGGCAAAATCCGCCCGGTCGTCGAGGACCACCGTGCGAAACCCGACCATGGCCCCCACGCGCGCAGTAAACAGGGACACGTGCCCGGCACCGAAGATATAAAGCGGCGCAGGCGGGATAAATGGCTCGAGGAACAACATGTTCACGCCCCGGTTCTCGAAGCGCGGCTCAGTTTCTTCGGCGTCCTTGAGGACCATATGGTTCACGGCCCGCCACACATCGGTCTCCTCGTATCGCGTGGACAGGACCGAACGGACGCCCCTGCGCAGCAATCCGTCCAGCTCCCGGTAGGCGGCGGCGCACAGTCCGTCCGGTTCCACGGTCTCCAGCAATATGGACAGCCCGCCGCCGCAGATCATGTCCGAGTCGGCGGCCAGTTCCTGGGTCATGTCCACGAACATCAGATGCGCGGCCCCGTTCCCGGCTTCCAGCATGGCCCGACAATTCTTGCAGGCCAGGGCCTCGGCCAGCCCGCCGCCCACGGTGCCGATGATGGAACCGTCCCGGCGCACGGCCATCTTGGCACCCGAGGAGCGCGGCGTGGAGCCGGAGCTCTCCACCACGGTGGCCAGGGCAAAGGGTTCATTCCGGTCAATCAACCGGCAGACGGAACGCACAAAATTCTTCATGATCACAACTCCCTATCAATCACTATCCGCCGCTTCCCGAGCCCAGGTAAGGCCGGAGCAGCGTCATTTTTCATTTCAATATCGATTTGCAGCACATTTTCCGTAACACCCAGAGCGATGACGGGCAAAGAGGCAAGCGCACGCTTCGCGCGCTCCCCCACGCCGTTTCCGCCGCATACCAGCACATGGAGCGTCCGCCCGGACAGGCGCGCCGAAAAATCACTCAAACCTTCCACGGCGTACAACGCCTCGTTCAGCTCTTCGAGTCGGAGCAGGCCCGTGCCGACGGCAACGCCGGCCGCCAACCGGCGCACATGCGGATCAAGCCGCCGCAAGGGGCTGCCGCAACGGCAAGGGCCGGGCAGGATGCACCCCCGGTCGCCGGTCCGGTAGCGGATGAGCGGCATGCCGAGCTTGAGCACCGAAGTGACGACCATTTCGCCGAACTCCCCGTCAGGCACAAGGCTCCCGGTTTCCGGATCGACAATCTCGAGGAACACGTCGGCCTCGCGCAGGTGCAGGCCCGATCCCGGCGCACACTCCACTGCCCCGCCCAGCCCGGTCTCGATCATGCCCCAGTGCCGGAACACTCGACAGCCGAAAATCCGCTCCACGTTGTCGGCCAGCGCATCCGGAACCGAGTCCCAACAGAGCAGGACCGAGCAAACCGTGCCTGCGGGCAATCTCCGCCGCTCCCACTCGCGGGCGAGCAGATGGACGTGGGCGGGCGGCCCGACGATGCAGGACGCTTCCTCGGCGAGCAGGTGGTCCACCCCGGCTCCGGCATCCTCCAGGACGCCATGGGCCACGGCGCGCGCGCCGGAACGGGAAAGCGCGTCCACCAGCAACCGCCCTACCCCGCCGGGACGTTCCCCCGGCATGAGCACCAACGCGGTCTGCCCCGGCCCGACCAGATTGCGCATGCCCCAGTCAAAATAATCGGCAGTGGCCTCAAGGTCGTCACGGGTATGGAACACGCGCTTGGGCTGCCCGGTGGTGCCCGAGCTTTGCAGGGTCACGACCCGCGCAATGTCGTCCTGCGACACACACAGAAACCGTTCCGGCTGCTCGCGCAGGTCGTCGGGCGATACCGTGGGCAACCGGGAAAAATCCTCCGGGGACCGTATGGATGCCGGGTCCACGCCTGACAGGCTCCGCGCATAAAAGGAGCTGTTCGCCTGCGCATGAGCGATCAGCGTCCGCAACCTCGCAAGCTGCCACTCGCGCAGTGCATCCTTTGAAGGAGGAAGCTTGTCCGCCCGGCCCATGCGCCGGACGAGCCATTGGTCAAGGACAGGCAGAGCCACATTTCCCCCGGTACAGGGTTTCGCCGTCCATGGACGTCAGGTTGTAGGCGCAAAAGGGAATCAGCCGACCGTCGGGCGACACCACGTGAATGCAGCACCCCTTGAGCCGTTCGAGGTCGAGGGTCCAGGCGTCCTGAAAGGCCATGGCCGACACGGCCAGGGTGTGCGTGGCCGCCCGGCTGATAAAGGCGTCGAGCGCGTCCGGCGCGTCCGCCATGGGCAACGTCTTGTCCGGCGCAGCCCACTGGCGCTTGACGAACGCCTTGGCCTTGTCCGCGCCCTCGGACGCCGGACGCGGCGTGCAGCCGCATGTGCCGCCCGCCGACAGCTTGTCGAGGCCGCCGTCCTCGGCCACCACGTAATTGGCGTGAAAGGAGCAATGGGAGTGCTCGCACCCCGGCGGCAGGAAGTCCCGCGCCCGCACCGCGCCCCCGGTCTGCTTCTCCAACAGCCGCATCAGTTCGGGCAGGGTGATGCGCTGCTCGTCCGAAGGAGACCGGGGATAGCGACCGAAGTAGCTCACCGGCTGAAAATGCACGCCTCGCACCCCTGGCGATTGCTCCGCCGCCAGGCGCAGGATCGCGCCGAGGTCATGGTCGTTCACCCCCGGCACCACCGTGGGTACCAGCACGATGCCGATTCCCGCACGGAACAGCGCCTCGACGGCGGCCAGCTTGGTGTCGAGAAGCGGCCTGCCGCGCAGGGTCGAATAAATGGAATCCGCGGTACCGTCGAATTGCAGGAAAACGGAATCCAACCCCGCATCGGCAAGGACCTCGGCATAGCCGTGTTCCCGCCCGATGCGCAGGCCGTTGGTGTTGAGCTGGATAAAGGGGAATCCCTTGGCCTTGCCCAGCCGGATCAGGTCGGGCAGGTCGTCGCGCACCGTGGGTTCCCCACCGGAAAGCTGGACGTTGCAATGGCCGGACGCCTCGAACACCCGGTCGAAGAGGCGGCCCATCTCGTCCACCGTGGGATCGGGCGGGGCCGACCCGCCGGACGAGGCGAAGCAGACCGGGCAGCCCAGGTCGCAACGCCAGGTGATTTCCATGACGGCCGTGCAGGTGTGCTGGAGGTGTCCGTCGCACAGACCGCAATCCAGGGGGCACCCTTGCTCCACACGGGAAAAAGGTGTTTTCGGGAAAGACGGCACCTTGGGCCGCGACCAATCCTGAAAATCCGGCTGGCCGCGCCAGACAATGGTCCGGAAAATCCCGTGATCCGGGCAGCTCTTGACCAGAAAAACGCTGCCGCCCTGCATCTCGTGATGTGCCGGAATGGGGCGCAGGCAAACAGGGCATACGCTTCGCGGTAACCGGCTCATGCGTCGTCGCGCCCCTCGGAGAGATCGAAACCGTTATCGGCCAGAATTGTCCTGAGCTGGGCAAAGGTATCGGCCAAGAGCCCGCTGCAACGCTTCTTGTCGGGCTGGCCGCACTCCCGGTCCAGAATGGCTCCGCAGGTGATGCCGCCATACTGTTCCGTCGCCGCGACGAACCACTCGCGCAACTCCTCAAGCATGAGAGGCAGCTTGTCGTCGCTCTCCTCCATGTCCATGCCCTTGCCCGCGTACAGGCCCAACACGAGGGACGCGCCCGTATACACCCCGCACGGCCCGGAGCAATCGCCCAGACCGTTGCACAGCCCGGCAGCCGCCCGCGTCAGGTCAGGGTTCTCGCGGCCCATTTCGTCCAGGGCCAGCAAAACCATTATCTGGCTGCAGCAATATCCCTTTCCGGCCAATTCCATCAGCAGCAATCCGGTATCATCAAACATGCGTCCATCCTTTCTTCCTGGCGATCATCAAGAAATAGCCGAGGCCGCCGCGAGCGTTGCACCCGCACCCGGATTCCCCGACCCAAACAAGCTTGGCGGCCAAATCCCTGAGCAGACGGGAATGGTCTTCCACCAATTCGACCTCGAACCCGGCCTCTTCCACCATGGTCCGGGTCCGCGCGAAGGAAACGGCCCTGTCCGCACAGGAACCGGCCCCGGCGCCATCGTCGTCCGGGGCGCAGAGATCGGACAATGCCAGAAAGCCCCCGGCCTCGAGCACACGGTTGAATTCATCGAGCCCGGTTTTCGGATCAGCGAAAAGCGACAGCACGCATTCACAGAACACCGCCGAAAACGTCCCGTCGCCAAAGGGCAGGCAATCCCCCTTTCCCCGGACCATACCGGTCCTTTTCGCTTTTTCGATCTGTTCGGCGGAAAACTCCACGCCGTAGGCCCTGGCCCCGAACCGGGCACGCAACCTGCCCAGAGTGGCCCCAAGGCCGCAGCCCACGTCCAGCACCCGCCAGCCCGGCATCATGTCCATGGCCTCGGCGGCACGGTCCGTGAGCGCAAAGCCGCCGGGGCGCAACGTGTCGCCCGCAACCGTCCGCAGTCCGGGCCTTTCCCATAACGGGCGTCCATCCGGCACGGCTACTTGTCCTCCAGGAGATGCTCGACCTGGTTCATCTTGCCCAAAGCGAGGTTCTCCGGAATGAGAACCATGCCGCACTTGGGGCAGGCAGGCAGGGCCACGTTGAACAGCGAGTCGAGGTATTCCAATTCCACAGGCCGCAGGGCCAGCTCCTCGTCGCAGGTTGCGCACCGCCACTGGCCGGCATCGGCCTCGGGAACCTGTATCACGCTCATGACCGCTCTCCCTTGATGTGCATGCGGTGGGACCACGTGTTGTGCACGTAGTAACCACCGTCTCGTTCCTCGAATTCAACCCAGTAGGTGACCACGACAGGCCGAAACGCGGACAGGAAATGCCCGGTCTCGCCATGGACGAACCGCTGGCCGCCCCGACCGACGTGCAGCAACACCTTCTGGACGTCGCTTTTCAGGATGCGCCTGTCTTCCATGTTCGCGGCGGCCTGATCGGAAAACGCCACTTCAATGGCCTCGAACGGATCGCCGTTCGGGCCTGCGTCTTCCTGCCACAGCCCGCGCAGCAGTGTTTCCCGCAAACGGACGCGGTTCTCACGCCTGGCGGAGTATCCGGGTGACGGGCGCGCAGCCGGTGAGTCCCCCTTGGGATACAGCAGGTCGTAGAGGTGCAGGGCCCGCTTGCCGGTCCTGGCGATCATGTCGCGGCACATGGCGCAATAGGTGACAAAATCCTCTTCCCTGGCCCCGGCCCGGCGCTCCGCCACCTTCCGGCCCAACTCCGGGTTGGCCTCGGAAAGCAGGCCGCCGAAGCCGCAGCATTCGGTGTACTCGCCGGTCAGCTCCGGCTCCACCAGAGAGACGTTCGCCTGTTCGAGCAGGGCCCGGACATCCTCGCGCAACACCCTGTCGTGCCGGGCTGCGCAGGGATCGCTGATGGCCAGGGTCCCGCCCCCGTCCGTGGCCTGAACCGGCACCCCAAGGGCGCGCAGCACGGACCAGTGGGACACTATCTCCGCATCGGGCAGCCCGACGCGAAGGGTCTTGATGCAGGTCGGACAGGCCGCGATGATCTTGGGGCTGCCCAGGGATTCCCAGACGGACTTGAGCTCGGCCATTGCCTCCTCGAAAAGCCCGACCCGGCCCGACCAGTCGGCGGGCGCGCCGCAACAGTGGAGCATCAACCCCACGTTGCCCAGCCGTTCGCGCAAGTCGCCGTAGGCTGTTTCCACGCCGTCCGGGTCGGAGGCCGTCAACTGGCAGCCGGGAAAGAAAACATACTCGCTCGCATCCGTGCCGGGAGCGTGCCGGGCCAGCGCGCACCGCTCGCCATTGGCAAAGGCCATGTCGCGCAGGGCGAAATCATGCGCCGAGGGCGGCATCTTGCCCCGCTCGACCATGGACCGCCGGGCCTCCAGGCAGACGTCACCCATGGAAAAGTCTTCGGGGCACACGGTCTCGCACAACCCGCACAGCATGCACGAGTTGATCATGGTGTTGGCCTGGCGCGTGCCCATGACAATGGACTCGTTGTTGTAGATCTGCCGCGCGTAGACCTTGGGATAGTATTTGTAATGCCTGAGATATTCGCAGGTCTTCACGCACTCCATGCACTCGCACTGCAAACACCGCTTCGCCTCGTCGCGGGCCTCGACCTCGGCGTAGACGCCGTCGGAGGGAGTCGGGGGCAGCGGCTCCACCTTGTCCAGGCTGGTGAACAGCCGCGTCTCGTACGGGCCTTCCAGCTCACGGCCCGAAACCATGGAAACGCCCTGGGTGAAACGTTCGATGGAGTTGGCCGCCCGACGGCCCGTTGCCGCCTGGAAAACCGCAGACGGCTCCCCGGTCCGGCTGGCGAACAGCCCTGCCCGCTCGGTGCCGAGGGTAATCTCGTCCGGCTGGCCAAAGCTGCGCACGTCCTCGGGCAGGTCGTCGGAATCGATAAAGACCGCATCCTTTTCCTCAAGCAGGGAGTCGAGCAGTTCGGGAGTGAGGCTGACGTTCTCCTTCATGTCCGCACCCATGGCGCGTAGCGCTTCCATCTCGTTTGCCAGCACGCCTCCGGGCAGGGTCGATTCCGGGACGGCGGACAGGCAACTCCCCGCCTGCTCGCAGTACAGGGTCACGTCGAACCCGCGCCGGGCCATCTCCCAGGCAGCGCACAGCCCGGTCAGGGTGCCGCCGACCACGGCCACGGACTTATGCCTCGACGGCAAAGGCTTGGGCGGCCTCACCGACTTGGCGAGTGCGGCGCAGGCACGTTCCAGCGCGTCGATCTCCACGGCCCCGCCCGCGTCCTTGCGCACGCAGGCCCCCTTGCACGGGCCGTCGCACAACCGGACCAGCACGCCGGGCAGCGGAAGCGTCTTGGCAAGAACGGACCACGCCTTGTCAAAACGGCGCTGGGCCATCAACGCGCAAAAGCCCTTCACATCGACATGCAAAGGGCAGGACGCCGTGCATCGGGGCGCTTCTTCCTGCACGCACCGGCTCTCCAATCGTCTCAATTCTGACTGATCCATGCTTTTCCCTGCCGTCTATGGAGAAGAAAGAAAGCGGCCCATGCAGCGCATGGACCGCTCCCTGTTATTTGTTGTTAGCCTTTCAGGCCTGCCAGCACCTTTTCAGGCAGGGCGGGCAGCTCGCGGATACGCACGCCGCATGCGTTGTAGATGCCGTTGATGATCGCCGGGTGCGGGACGCACAGCGGAATCTCGCCAACGCCGGACGCGCCGTGCGGGCCGTCGGGCCGCTGGGACTCGACGTAGATGATCTCCATGTCGTCCGGAATCTGCTTGATGTACGGGAAACCGGCACCCTTCATGGTGGAGTGCTTCTTGATATCCTCGTAGTTCTCGGACAGGGCCAGGCCGACAGCCTGGGCCATGCCTCCGTAGATCTGGCCGTCAACAACCAGGAAGTTGTTGACCTTGCCCACGTCGGCCACGAAGGTCAGATGTTCCACAGTGGTATTGCCGGTGGCGATTTCCACGGCGACCTCGGCCATGCACAGGCCGTACATGTAGCAGGCAAAGGGCTTGCCCTGGCCGTTCTCGTCGCAGTTGTTGGCCGGAGCCGACCACTTGCCGTGATGCAGCAGGTCGATCTTCTCGTCCACCATCTCCTGGTAGGTGCGGAACGTGCCGTCAGGCTTGTTCATGGCGGCCATCAGCATCTCGCAGCCCACACGGATGGCGTTGCCGACCACGACCTGGGAGCGGGAACCGCCCGCCGGGCCGCCGTTCGGGCAATACCGGGTGTCGTTGAGATGCAGCTTGATCTGCTCGGGCTTCAGGCCCAGGGGACGCAGGGTTTCGTGAGCCGTGCCCAGCACGCCCATGTCAGCGCCCTGCCCGTGGTCGTGCCAGCAGGTCAGAACGGTCACGGAGCCGTCTTCCTCGAGACGGACGTCGGCCTCGGCGGTATCCGGGCCGTCAAGGCCGGAACCGTACACGCCAAGGGCGATGCCCACGCCGCGCTTGACCTCGGCCGTGGAATTGGCCTTGGCCTTCTTCTTGGCTTCCTCGTACTTGGGACGCAGCTTGTCGATCATCTCGGGCAGGGAGTACACTTCGGGATCGCAACCCGTGGGAGTGGTGGAACCCTTGCGGTACACGTTCTTGTAGCGCAGATCCAGCGGATCCATGCCCAGCTTCTCGGCCAGCTCATCCATCAGGACCTCGGACGGGAATTCCGCCTCGGGTCCGCCGTAACCGCGGAAAGCCGCGCCCCAGGCGTGGTTCGTGCACACGGTGCGGCCTTCGCCGCGAATGTTGGCGATGTCGTAACCCGCGCCAATGAACTGCGCGCCGCGAAGCGTCAGCAGGTCGCCGAACTCGGAGTACGGGCCATGGTCCACGGTCCAGTCGGTCTCCATGCCGAGCAGCTTGCCTTCCTTGTCGGCGGCCATGCGCACGGTGGTGAACTGCGGGGAACGCTTACCCGTGTAGGTCTGCTGCTGGTACCAGTCGTAGGCCAGGAAGACCGGCTTGCCGGTGGCCAGGCAGGCGGCGCCGACCAGGGCTTCCATGGTCGGGGAGAACTTGTAGCCGAAGGTGCCGCCGGTCGGGTTCTGGACCATGACGCCGTTTTCGGGCTCCACGCCCAGACCGGGAGCGATCATGTACAGGTGCAGATGCAGGCCGATGGATTTGGAGTGGATGCACAGCTTGCCTTCGTCGTCCAGGTAGGCGAATCCGACGTCCGGCTCGATGGGCATGTGGGGCTGACGGGTGGTGAAGAAGTCGCCTTCCATGACCACGTCGGCGGAATCGAAGATGGGCGCGGTTTCCCCGCCCTTGGCAATCTTCTGGGTGTAGTAGACGTTCGGCGTGCCCGGGTGAATCTCGATGGCGTCGTCGGCCATGGCGGCCGGGGCGCTCATGTATTCGGGCAGCCGTTCCAGTTCCACCTTGACCTTGGCCGCGGCTTCCTTGGCGTGCTTTTCGGTATCGGCGCAGACGATGGCGATGGCGTCACCGTACTGGAAGACCTTCTCGTCGCACAGGATGGGACGGTCCCAGCCGTCGCCCTTGTTGCTCGGGAAGGTGATCAGACCGGTGATGCGGTTCTTGCCCTTGACGTCCTTGTGAGTGACGACCTTTTCCACGCCGGGCATCTTCTCGGCCTCGGAGGTGTCGATGGACAGAATCTTGGCGTGGGAGACCTCGGCCTGCACCAGGGCGCACTTCAGGGTCTCGGCGGGCATCTTGATGCCCAGGTCCGCACCATAGTCCAGGGTGCCCGTGACCTTGGCGACAGCCGTGGGACGGGGATACTTGGAACCCCAGATGCGGCCGTCCTCGGGAATCTTGAACAGCAGGTCGTCCAGGGGCTTGTCGCCGCGCATGACGGCGGCGGCGTCCATGACCGCGTCCACCAGTTGCTTGTAACCCGTGCAGCGGCAGGCATTGCGATATTTCTGGAACCAGTCGCGGATGTCGTCGCGCGTCGGAGAGGGGTTGCTCTTGATCAGCGCATAGGTGGACACAATGAAGCCCGGAGTGCAGAAACCGCACTGGGCGCCGCCATTGGCGATCCAGGAAACCTGGATGGGATGCAGGTTGTCCGGAGTACCGATGCCCTCGGTGGTCAGGACGGTCGCACCGTCCTTGACGCGGCCCATCTTCATGGAGCAGGAGCGCACCAGCTTGTCATCGACGATGACGGAACAACTGCCGCACTGGCCGGTTCCGCAACCGACCTTGACACTGGTAAAACCGAGATTCTCGCGCAGGACATTGGCGAGCGTTTCGTCCTTATCGCAGATGACCTGCTTGGGCGCTCCGTTTACCGTAAGATTGAGTTTGATCATGACAGTATTCCTCCTTGTATGTGTCACTGTCGTGCTTTCGCGTCCTGTGGGGACGTAATTTGGATGTTATTTCCCGAAAGGACATATGGGGTACCGGCAGACGTCGCACGTCGCACAAAACCCCCCGTGTCCCAAGCTCACAATGTCCTCGCGCGTGACCGTTTCACCGGCCAGCAGACGGGGAACCACCAGATCGAAAATGGACGCCCTGTAGTACATGACGCAGCCGGGCAGCCCCAGGATGGGAACCCCGTCCAGGTCGGCGTAGAGGAACATGACGCCCGGAAACGTCGGCGAGCCGTAGGTGACGACTTCGGCCCCGGTGGACCGGATGGCCGTGGGAGTCTGGTCGTCCGGGTCCACCGACATGCCGCCCGTGACCACAACCATCTCCGCGCCCTCGGCGATGAAGGCCAGGATGGCGTCACGGGTCATGGCCGGATCGTCCGAGCTCAGCCGCTGATCCATGACCGTGGAGCCGAGCTGGGAAAACTTCTTGCGGATGACCGGACCGAACTTATCCTTGATGCGGCCGCTGTAGACCTCGCTGCCGGTGGTCACCAGCCCGACCTTGCGGTGCTTGAACTGCTTGACGCCCACCACGTAGGGATACTCGGCGCAGATCTCCTCAACCTGCTCGATCTTGCGTTCGTCGATGACCAGGGGAACCACGCGGGTTCCGGCCACGGCGCGCTTTTCAGTCACCTGCATGCCGTCGTGCATGGTCGCCAGCACGACCTCTTCGATGGAATTGATACGGTTCAGGGCCTCGACATTTACGTCGAGCAGGCCCGGAGAGGCCTCCAGATTGATGCGCCCCTCGCAGACGCCGGTCAGGGTGATGCCAGGCCCGGCTGCCGCCCTGGCTATCCGGGCCGCCGCTTCGTTTTCGTGAATGCGGCCCTTTTCCATGTTGAGGACGTAGACGTGCTCCTTTCCGATTTCCAGGAGCATGGGAATATCTTCTTCGGCGATGACGTGCCCCTTCCGAAAAGCGGGCCCCTTGGTTTCACCGGGTACGATGCGAGTCATGTCGTGGCACAGGACCATGCCTACGGCTTTTTGGACTGGAACGGTTTTCATCTGTTTACGGACTCCATATTGTTGACAAGAACTACGCTGCAACGTTTAAAATTCAATCATTAATTCAGGACTTTGAGCTGTCAGGCACAGATATCCCACAGCCCTCACGGTTGTATGTCCATACAGACATAATTCCTATGTGGCACTAGAATCCGTGTCAACAGCCTTCTAGACGAATTTTTTCACATTAATGTGAATTTATGGAATAGATTTTACGGCTAACAGACTTGAATAATTGATCTAGTTAACGAAATAGAAAAATCATCTTTCCCCAAAAACCCAATTGAACTTTGTAAAAAAGACACACGACCGTATGCCTTGGTGTCCAAAGGCGACCCTACTGAAGATGATGGCAGCCCAGGCTCTGCCGGTTGCTGCGGGCTGACATGGCGATGATGCCGGCGGCAAAACAACCGTGGTAGAGATCGATGAGGGGCTTGGAAAGAGGTGTCTTCCTGTAGAAACTGGTCAGGTCCTTGATGAGCACCCGCAAGTCCTCACAGGCCCGGGCAAGCCGTTGCTCGGTCCGGTTGATGCCCGCATAATTCCACATGGTCGAACGGATGCTCATCCAGTCCTGGGCGATGAGGGCCGGGTCCTCGTTCTGGACCTGC
This sequence comes from Pseudodesulfovibrio portus, assembly GCF_026000375.1. Classification (NCBI taxonomy): domain Bacteria; kingdom Pseudomonadati; phylum Thermodesulfobacteriota; class Desulfovibrionia; order Desulfovibrionales; family Desulfovibrionaceae; genus Pseudodesulfovibrio; species Pseudodesulfovibrio portus. The sequence continues at coordinate 3,349,965 of NZ_AP026708.1, read as the reverse complement.
CCGGGATGCTGCCAGTCCGGGATGGAACGGAGCATCCGCTGGTTGGCGCTCCGGCCCCTGCCGAGCCGCGCACCGATGGCGTCCCCGGCGTTGCGCCCCCAAAGCACTCCTTCCAACAACGATGTGCTGGCCAGCCTGTTGGCCCCGTGCACCCCGGTGCAACTGCACTCGCCCACGGCATAGAGCCTGTCCAGGCTCGTGCGGCCGCTGATGTCCGCAAACACGCCGCCGCAATGGTAATGGGCTGCCGGAACCACGGGGATGGGTTCCCGGTCGATGTCGATGCCGATGTCCCGGCACCGGGCATGGATGGTGGGAAAGCGCTCGGACAGTTCATGCTCCACCGGGCGGCAGTCGAGATAGACGCAATCGTCGCCGGTACGGTGCAGGGTGTCCACGATGGCCCGCGACACCACGTCGCGCGGGGCCAGTTCCAGGCGGGCGTCATACCGGCCCATGAACCGATCTCCCCGGCGGTCCAGCAGGTGTGCGCCTTCGCCGCGCATGGCCTCGGTGATCAGGAACAACCGTTTGGACCGATGAAAGAGTGCGGTGGGATGGAACTGGACGTACTCGGCGTTCATGATCCGCGCCCCTGCCCGATGTGCCATGGCCATGGCCGCACCGAGGGAGCACTGGGCATTGGTGGAGTGGAGGAACAATCGCCCCGCTCCCCCGGTGGCAAGCACGGTGAAATCGGCAAGAAGGGTTTCAACCTCGTTGCTGTCCTGGTTGTAGACGTAGGCCCCGAGGCACTGGTTGGTCCGGCAATAACGGAAGGAAAGATTGCCCGTGTGGTGCAGGCTGGTGATCAGGTCCACTGCGGTGCGCCGGGTCATCACCCGGATATTCGGTTCATTGCGGACCGCCTCGGCGAGACAATCCATGATCGCCTTGCCGGTGTAGTCGCCGCAGAACAAGACCCGGTGGACCGAATGCGCTCCCTCGCGGGTCATGGCCAGGCTGCCGTCCCCGTTTCGGGCGAACGGCACCCGAAGCCGTTCCACCAGCATCTCACGCACGGCATCCGGACCGCATTTGGCCAGATGGTTGACCGCCTTGACGTGATTGTGTTGACAACCGGCCTGCATGATATCCTTGGACAACAGGGAAGGAGTGTCATCCTGTCCCCGGCCGACGATGCCGCCCTGGGCGTAGGCGGTGTTGCCGTCGCCGAGAAAATCCCCGGCCGAAAGCAGGGCGACGTGATAGCCTTGATCGGCCAGGCGCAGGGCGCAGCAGGCCCCGGCCACGCCGGAACCGATGACCAGGGCTTGGTATGCCTGACGAATCCGGGACATGCAGATGGGCTCAGACTGTGCCGGAGGGGATGAAACCGCAGGCGGTCTCGATCATTTGCCGGCTTCCCGGCAACACCATGAGCTTCCGCCCTTCGATATGCCAGGATGTGATCACACCGGCCTCTTCCAGGGAGGCCAGGGCCTTGCCCAGCATGTGCGGGAAAAGATGACGGGTGCGGTTGCTTGCGCCGCACAGGGAATGCAGGCTGCCGATGTCGGCCTTGAAGCCGCCCTTGAAGACAAGGACCGCACCGTGGAGCCACTTGGCCAGACCGGAGCGCTTCATGGAAAATCTACTTTCCACGGCCAGACGCAGGTTGCATTCGTTGCGGAGGGAATTCACCACATCGCCGTTCACCTCCACGAGGCAGCATTCCTTGCTCTGGTCGAGCAGAACGCGGTCGATGAGGCGGGTCATGTAGCGGTATCCCTTGCCCTCGATAAGCAGCGAACCGGTATGGAGGCGGAACAGGCTGGCGTAGACCCGGTCCCGGTTCTCATCGAAATTGCGCAGCCCCGTCTCACGCAGCACATCGGCGGGGTTCACCTGTATTTTCCCCTGGCTGTCCCGATTGGTGACGGTACGCATGGCACAATAAAGCAGGACGTCCAGGTCCCATTGGTCAAAGGTCTCGCCGGTAAAGGACACGCGCTTGTCCCGGGCAAGGTCCACGAGCTGCCTGTCCTTGACGAAATGGGACTTGCCCATGAACGAGGCGGAAAAGAGGTCGGAGAGCAAATAGATGCCGAGTTTCTGCTGGCGGAACTCCTTGCGGGGCCTGGGCACGTCCAGGAATCCGGTTTCCCCGGCGGTATAGGAATTGAGCGAAACAAACGCGCCGTTGGAATCGCTTCCATGTGCATAGTCAAACATCCTGGCCTCCTGATCGTGCCGCTACGGGTTGTCTTCCTGTCCGCCTACGGAGGCAACCAGCCGTCCGTGCGATCCGCCATTGCCGATGACGCCACCCTCCGGGGGTGTGCCCTGCCCCGGACGGCCGATCCATCCGGGACAGGGACTTCGGAAGGTTAGAAGGCGTCAAACTATGGTTCGATTTCTCGCGGGGGGCGCTCCGGGGCGCACTGGCGGCCCGAAGCCTCCCGGGAGAATCAAATCGAAATTCCTTCATCTGCCGGACTAGGCCGCGTCCGCCTCCAGTTGTGCGCTGGCCCTGCTCAACTCTCTGAGATGCTTGCGTTCTTCCTCGTAGCATTGATGAACCGCGTACTTTTCCGAACTGGGCACCAGTTCCTCCATCTCGAGGAAGAAGAGCATGGTATCCTTTTCAAAACCCATAGCCGCCTCGATGACTTCCTTTTCGCTCTCCGCCCGCTCCAGGAACTTCTGCCCCAGACTGTTGAACAGCATGTGCGATTCGATGAGCGCCTCGATGTACTGCATGTACTCGTCCTGAGTGGCCCAGGGGGGCACCCCCACCTTGCCCAGACGGGCCAGCATGCTCCGGAAAATGCCCTCATGCTTGGCCTCTTCTTCGGCGAGGTGTTTGAACATCTCCTTGACCCGGGGGGTCTCGGCCCTGTCAACGGCCTGCAGGTAGAACTCGCGTCCCCTCCGCTCTATCTTGATGGCGATGTTCGCTATTTCATTGGCATGGAAAAAATGAGCCATGTCAGTCCTCCGGTAAGGCCAAAAGTTGCCGAATCGGGGGGCGGTCCGATGCGGACCGCCCCGCCTGTTGCCGTCTACAATTCGTTGGGAAGCGCCTTCAGCTGCTCGTAGGTGTACACCGGCCCGTCCACGCAGACGTAGCTGCCGCCGATGTTGCACCGTCCGCACAAGCCGACGCCGCACTTCATCCGTTTTTCCAGGGTGGTGAGTATCTGGTTGTCCTTGAAGCCGAGCTTGAGCAACGCCTCCAGGGTGAACTTGATCATGATCGGCGGGCCGCAGGTCACGGCCACGGTGTTGTCGGCGGACGGCGCCATATCCAGAAGGACATTGGGGATCAGCCCCACCCTGTGCTCCCAACCGTCCGCCTCGGCGTCGATGGTCAGCACGGTGTTCAGGTCGTCCCGTTCCAGCCACTCCGGCAGCTCGTACTGAAAAGCCATGTCCTGCGGGGACCGGGCGCCGTAGAGCACGGAGATGTTTCCGTAGTCGGCGCGGTTGTCGAGCATGAACAGCAGGAGAGTCCTCAAGGGAGCCATGCCGATGCCGCCGCCCACGAACACGATGTCCTTGCCCTTGAGTTCCTCGTAGGGAAACCAGTTGCCGAGGGGGGCTCGGACGCCGATCTGGTCGCCCGCCGACAGGGAATGGAGCTTGGCCGTGACCTCGCCTGCCCGCATGACGCTGAACTGCAGGTAGTCCATGCGCGTGGGCGGCGAATTGATGACAAAGGTGGATTCGCCCGTTCCGAAGACCGAAAGCTGGCCCACCTGGCCGGGATGGAAGGTGAAGTTTTTCATTTCCTCTTCGCTGTTCAGGACCACGCGAAACGTCTTGATGTTCGGCGTTTCCTGGACGGTCTCGATGATGGTGGCCACCGAGGGAAGATAGGGATTTGGCATGTTCGTCATATTCGATTCCTGTTCAATGGCTTAACTTTCCGGTTGGGGGGCCGGTGCGGCGATCGCGTTCAGCACGACGGCTCTGATGTCCACCGAGGCCGGACAACTCTTGATGCAGCGTCCGCACCCGCAGCAGGCGATGTTGCCGTCATGCAGGGACGGGTAGTAGCTGAACTTGTGCCCCACGCGATTCTTGAGACGGTGTGCCTTGGTCGGCCGGGGATTGTGGCCGCTGGCTTCCTGGGTAAAGAGGCTGGACATGCAGTAGTCCCACGTGCGCAGCCTGACGCCCTCGTGCCCGAACTTCTCGTCGGAGATGTTGAAGCAGTAGCAGGTGGGGCACAGGTAGGTGCAGGTGCCGCAGCTGATGCACTTGCCTGCCTCGGCTTCCCAGAATTCGACGTCGTCGAAGTGCTCCAGCAACTTTTCACGGGCCGCGGACGGGTCCACGGGGTCGCCCATGGCGGCTTCGGCCGCTTCCTTGACCGCCCGGGCGTCCTCGACCTGCGCATCCGAAGCGTCGATGAGATCGGCCTTGATGAGCCCCTCTCCCCTTTCGGTAACGGCTTCGAACACGTAGCCGTCGGCAATGGGGGTCATGAGCACGTCCGACCCCGAAGGGGAGGCGGGCCCGCCACCGACCCAATTGCAGAAACAGGTGGTGGCGGGCTTCGCGCAGGTCATGGATATGAAAAGGGTCGCTTCACGGCGGGTAAGGTAGTTCAGGTCCCTGACCCGGTCGGTGTCGTACACCCTGTCTATCACGTTGAATCCGGCGGCATCGCAGGGCCGACCGCCGACAACCACGGTGGGCGTTCCATCCAGATGCTCGTTCACCTCGACCTCAACGCGACCGGGTTCCTCGGGATTCTTGTTGTATTTGTAAGTGAGCAGCGCCTCGCACTGCGGGAAGACCGCGTTCTTGGGCGACTGGGTGGGCCGGACCCGCAACTCCACGGATGCGGACTCGCAATAGGGGCCGAAGAGCACGGCATCCCCTTCACGCCGGGGCACGATGGTGCGGTATTGTTCCGCCATCTTTGCCAACCAGGAATCGAGTTCATTGTAAGCAAGGAATTTGGCAACCATTACCAGCCTCTCTCCGTGATATTTTCCTCTTCGATCTTGAAGGACTGCAGCGGGGGAATGTCGTCCACGCAGGTCCCGGCCCGGTAGTCGAAGAGATCATTGATTTCCTTGTTCATCTTGCGCCTGAGCAGGAGCAGCGGAATGGACATGGGGCAGGATCGCTCGCATTCGCCGCACTCGGTGCACCGCCCGGCCAGGTGCATGGTGTGAATGATCTGGAAGAGCAGCTTGTTCTGGACCGTGTCCTCCTGGGTCATCCAATGGGGATCGCGGCTCTGGGCAACGCAGTGGTCGCGGCAGACGCACATGGGGCATGCGTTCCGGCAGGCATAGCAGCGGACGCAACGGTCCATGGCATTGAGCCAGTGGCCCCGCCGTTCCTCCAGCGACAGCTTCTCGAATTCCGCGACATCGCTGTAGTCGTCGGTGGCGGATTCATCGGGAATCTCGCCCACCATCACGTCGGAAAGGAGCGGGCTCCGGTATTGGCAACGGCCACACTTGTCGGCGGCAACGTCCGCCAGGGCAAAGGAATGTTCCATGCCCTCGCTGGTCACCTTCACCGTGTCCCCGGACAAATCCACGCTCTCCACATAGTCCAGCGTGCCGAGCTCCCGGCCGATCTTCCTGACCGAGACCACGCCGGAACAGGGAATGCCGAACACGACCACGTCCCCGCGGTCGATGAGCTTCTCCTGAAGCAGTTCCACCACGGTGCGGCTGTCGCATCCCTTGACGATGATGCCGACCTTCCGCCCCTTGAGGCCCGTCAGGTGCGTGGCGAGGTTGTGCACGCACAGCGGGCCCGCGATCAGCCTGTCGACGTCCTCCGGGGTCTTCATGAACAGAGGGGTGGCGCGCAGGGGGTCAAAGCCCTGCTCCCAGCCGATGACCACGTCAAGCTCAGGGAGCCTGTCCTTGATCTTCTGCTTCAATTCTTCCAAATAATGCATTGAGTTACTCCGTTAAAATACCTGGCTAGAGACCCTGGAGGGCAATGGCTGCGGCCTGGGCGCACGCCTCACTGTCCAACCTGGGTGCGGGACCAAGCTCGTGAATGTGCTCCGTGAACTTCGACACCACGGTCTTCCATTTCTGCCCTTCGGAGGCGGAGACCCATGTGTATTCAAACCGCCGGGGATCGATGCCGAGTATGGGCAGGAAGCGCTTGAGCACCTCCAGCCGACGACGGGCGTAGTAGTTCCCCTCGCTGTAGTGGCAATCACGGGGGTGGCAGCCGGAAACCAGCACGCCGTCCGCCCCTTCGATCAGGCTCTTGACCACGAAAAGCGGGTCGATGCGGCCGGAACAGGGAACCCTGATGATGCGAAGATCCGTGGGTTGCTGGAATCGTCCGACGCCGGCGGTATCGGCACCGCCGTAAGAGCACCAGTTGCAGAGAAAGCCGACTATCCGTAATTCGGTAGCGTCTGCTGACATAAGACGTTGACCTCCGCGAGAATCTGATTGTCTGTGAAATGCTGCAATTGAATGGCCCCCTGCGGGCAGGTGGTGGTGCAGTTGCCGCAACCCTGGCAGACGGTCTCGATGACCTTGGCCTTGGGCTGTCCCCTGAATTCGGTCAGTTCGATGGCGGTGAAGGGGCAGGTCTCGATACACTTGCCGCAGCCCACGCACCGCTTGATGTCCACTTCCGATATCTGGGGATCGCTCTCCAGTTGATCCTTGGAAAAGAGCGCCAGCACCTTGGCGGCCGCCGCGCTCCCCTGCCCAACCGAGGAAGGGATGTCCTTGGGCCCCTGGCAGGCGCCCGCCAGATACACGCCCGCCGTATTGGTCTCGACCGGACGCAGTTTCGGATGGCTTTCCATGTAGAAGCCGTATGTGTCGTAGGAGATGCGGAGTTTCTCGGCCAGTTGGGGAGCTCCCTTGGCGGACTCCGCGCCCACGGCCAGGACGACCAGGTCGGCCTCGACCTCCACGGCGGCGCCCATGAGCGTGTCCGCCCCGCGCACCACGTAACGGTCGCCCTTGGGATAGATCATGGACACGCGGCCCCTGATGTACCTGGCCCCGTACTCCTCCATGGCGCGGCGTGTGAACTCGTCGTAGAGTTTTCCCGGAGCGCGGATGTCCATGTAGAAGACGTAGGACTGCGACTCGGGCAGGTGATCCTTGGTGAGGATGGCCTGCTTTGCCGTGTACATGCAGCAGAAACCCGAGCAATACGGGCGGCCGATGCTCTTGTCCCTGGACCCGACACACTGGATGAAGACCACGTTTTCCGGCTCCTTGCCGTCCGACGGGCGCTTGATGTGCCCGCCGGTAGGACCGGAAGCCGAGAGCAGCCGTTCGTATTGGATAGAGGTGATTACGTCGGTATAACGGCCGCCCCCGTACTCCCCGTAACGGGTATGGTCGAACAGGTCGAATCCGGTGGCCACCACGATGGCGCCCACGTTCTCGACTGCCTCTGCATCCGTTTGGTCGAATCGAATCGCTTTGGTGGGACAGATTTTTTCGCAGACTCCGCACTTGCCCTTGGTGAGCTTCATGCAGAATTCAGGGTTGATGGAGGCCTTCTTGGGAATGGCCTGGGGAAAAGGAATGTTGATGGCTGTGGTGGTCCCGATATCCTCGTTGAACACGTCCCGGGACTTCTTGCTCGGGCACTTCTCCATGCACTGGCCGCAGCCGGTACATGCCTCCCAGTCCACGTAGGTGGCCTTCCGGTTCACCGACACCTCGAAGTTGCCCACATAGCCCTGGACCCCGGCCACCTCGGCGTTGGCGTAGAGCGTGATGTTCGGGTGCTGGGCGACGTCGACCATCTTGGGGCCGAGAATGCAGCTCGAACAGTCGATGGTGGGAAAGGTCTTGTCCAGCTTGGACATCTTCCCGCCGATGGACGGGGTTTTCTCCACCAGCACGACCTCCAGGCCGCCGTCGGCGCAATCGAGGGCGGCCTGGATGCCGGCCACGCCGCCGCCAATGACCATGACCCGCTTGTTGATGCTGAATTTTTTCGCGGTAAGGCGCTTGTCATGGGTCAGCTTGGCAACCGCCATGGCCACCAGGTCGATCGCCTTTCCGGTGTTGGCCTCGATATCCTTGCCGATCCAGGAGACATGCTCGCGGATGTTGGCCATCTCGAACATGTACCGGTTGAGACCGGCGCGCTCCACCGTGCGGCGGAACGTGGGCTCGTGCATGCGCGGGGTGCACGATGCCACCACCACACCGTCGAGATTGTGCTCGCGGATGGCCTCGATGATGCCCTCCTGCCCCGGTTCGGAGCAGGCGTACATCGTGTCGCTGGCAAAAGCCACGTCAGGCAGCTTGCGCGCCTCTTCGGCCACCCTCGCCACATCCACGGTTCCAGCGATGTTGCTCCCGCAATGACAAACAAAAACACCTATTTTCATGCTACTGATGCTCCTTGCTGTTGACCGCTTCAGGAAGCGGACCGCCGCACTTCTTCCATTTTGCGAAACGCACCGACCGGGCGAACAATCAGATTGTCCAGCATCAGGCTGTCTTCACCCAGCCCGAGGGCCTTGCCGATGAGCTGCGTGTAGTAGAACACCGGCATGTTGTGCCGTGCGTTGTTGGCCGCGTTGATCTGCTTCTGCCGCAGATCCAGATTCATCTGGCACAGGGGACAGGCAGTGACCATGGCGTCGGCCCGCACGTCCTCGGCGGCGTCCAGCAGCTTGCCGGAAAGCTTCATGACCATGCCCTTGCGGGCCACGCCGAACGACGCGCCGCAGCACTCGACCTTCAGCGGGAAGGGAGCGATGTCCGCGCCCAGGGCGGCCATCAACCGGTCCATGGCAATGGGATTTTCGCAGTCGTCGAAATCCATGATCTCGGGGGGCCGGTTCATGATGCAGCCGTAGTACGGGGCCAGGCGGAGTCCCGACAGGGACTCGGTAACCCGGTCGGCTATCCGCCGGGGGCCGACCTGCTCGAACAGGACCTGGAGGACGGACATGACGGGCAACCGGTTCTCGACGGGTTCGTCAAGCAGCTTTTCAACCCGGGCCTTGAACTCCGGGTTGCGCATGCGGTGGCTGGCCGTCTTGAGATTGGTCAGGCAGCTGGGACAGGGAGTGATGATCCCCTCCACGTCCAATTTCTCCGCCTGGCCGATATTGCGGGCCGAAAGAGCGCAGGACAAGGCATGGTCCACCGTATGCGCAGGGGTCGAGCCGCAACAACTCCAGTCCGGGATGTCCACCAACTCGATGCCCAGCGTCTTGCAGACCGCGCGCGTGGATCGATCATACTCTGCGGAGGTTCCCAACCCGGAACAGCCGGGGTAGTAGGCGTAGGTGGGACTCACGATTCACGCTCCTTATTAAAGCGTTTGAAAATATCGGCCACGTTCTGCTTGCCGACGATGTCATGCGCCCTGAAGCTCAACTTGCCCTTGGGCAGAAGATCCATGCCCAGGTCGGCATCGGTCATGACGCGCCCGGTCTTGACGATGTATTTCGCCATGAGCCCCATCTCGAAAACACGGCCGTGCTTCTCGACGGAGTTCAGGAAGGTGTCCCAGAAAATCTTGATCTCGGGCTCGGGCTTGTGCCCGGCCCGGCGCGCCATGTGCCGCAGAACGTCCATGACCCGGGCCACGTCGATGTTGTTGGGGCATCGCGTGGTGCAGGACTCGCAGGAGGCGCACAGCCACAGGGCCCTGGAAGAGAGGACCGTTTCCCGCTGACCTGTTTGGGTGAGACGGACGATCTGGCTGACGGGGTAGTCGTAAAAGGAGGAATAGGGGCATCCCGCCGTGCAATTCCCGCATTGATAGCAGAGGGACAGATTCTGCTCGCTTTCCTTTTCCACTTGGCCGACAAAGTCCGCGTCGTAGGATTTATTGAGTAATACCGTGGTCATGTAATGTCCGTGTCGTTTGAAAGTTGGACGCCGGGATGGTCCGAATCACACCGGAACAAGGACCGGGGAAGGCATGCCCTCCCCGGTCGTTCTTCTGCTTACAGGGCGGCCGTGTAGATGGCGGTGACGTCGTCGTCGGTGGGACAACGGGGATTGGTGAAACCGCAGGCGTCCTTCTGGGCGTTGCCGGTCATGGTAGCGATGTCCTTGGCCTTGACATCCTTGCCATAGCGCTTGCCGAGCTCGACCAGGCCGGAAGGAATGCCGACGTCGGCGGACAGCTTCTTGATGGCTTCCAGGGCCAGTTCGGCCGCGTCGCGCGGGGACTTGCCTTCGATGTTCTCGCCCATGATCTCGGCCATCTTGACGAAGCGGTCGATCTTGGCGATGAGGTTGAACTTCTCCACGTGAGGCAGCAGGATGGCGTTGCATTCGCCATGCGGAAGGTCGTAGAAGCCGCCGAGCTGGTGAGCCATGGCGTGGACGTGACCCAGAGAGGCGTTGTTGAACGCCATACCGGCGAGGTACTGTGCGAAGCACATGCCTTCACGGGCAACGATGTCCTGGCCGTTGGCCACTGCGGGGCGCAGGTGCGTGAAGATCAGCTCGATGGCCTTCTCGGCGCAGGCGTCGGTCATGGGGGTGGCGATGGTGGAAACGTAGGCTTCCACGGCGTGGGTAAGGGCGTCCATGCCGGTGGCGGCGGTCAGCGCCGGAGGCATGCCGACCATCAGCAGCGGGTCATCCAGGGCGATGCCGGGAGTGACGCGCCAATCCACGATGGCCATCTTAACCTTGCGGGAAAGATCGGTGATGATGCAGAAACGGGTCATCTCGGAAGCGGTGCCGGCCGTGGTGTTGACGGCGACGTAGGGCGGCATGGGCTTGGTGGACTTGTCCACGCCTTCGTAATCATGAATGGTGCCGCCGTTGGAAACGACCAGGCCAATGCCCTTGCCGCAATCATGGGAGGAACCGCCGCCCAGAGTGATCAGGCTGTCGCACTTGGCTTTCTTGTAGACCTCAACGCCTTCGGCGACGTTGGCATCGGTCGGGTTGGGGATAGTCTTGTCGTAGACTTCGTACTTGACCTTGGCGTCATCAAGGATGTCGGTGACCTGTTTCAGGATTCCGGTGGCGACGATGCCGGGATCGGTGACGACCAGGGGTTTTTTACCGCCGAGAGCCTTGATCTTGCCGGGGATTTCCTTGGAAGCGCCGATACCGATGAGGGTCACGCTGGGAATGAAAAAACCGTTTACCTGTTCACGAACTGCCATAATTCCTCCTATAGGATCATAAAGGCGTTAAAGTGATGGATCGAAATGAACCGCAACAGACCTCCTTAAGGCAAACGGCGTGCCAAGTAATTATATTCAATTATTTTAATTCGTTGCCACATCCTCCCCGTTCCTCCTTCTCATCACGCGGGGCATTTTGTCCCTTCTGAAACATCCTCCCTGCCCCACATCAGATATTCAAAAAAAACACCTTTATATTCAGCATGTTAGATTCGTGTATCATTTTGATGCACTTTCCCGGGGTTTGGGTCAAAACAACACAGTGCAGTGAAACACCGCTCGTTCCCGCTCCGCATACCCGACAAAAAAAGAGAGCAGAAAAAATATTTTCTGCTCAACACACTCAAAAGAAAGACTTTTTTAATTAAAAAAAACCACCCCATTCAGCGGGGCACACCCCGCCTCAATGCGGAGGGAGGGAAAAGACAAGATGGAAACTCGGGGGAGGCGTCCTGTTTATTCGAGCCCGTACTTCTGAATCTTGCGGTACAGGGTCTTGCGCCCGATGCCGAGAACCTGGGCGGCCTTCTGCTTGTTGCCGGCGTAAATGGACAGGACGTAGGCGATGTGCTCGCGTTCCATGTTCTCAAGGGACATGGGCGGAGCATCGGACTTGCATGTGTTGCTGTCCAACAGTTCCTTGGGCAGGCAGTTTTCCGTTATGGCTCCGCCCTCGGACAGGATCAGGGCGCGCTCAAGCACGTTGCGCAGCTCGCGAACGTTGCCGGGCCAGCCGTAGCTGAGCAGCCGCTTCATGGTTTTTTCCGGCATGGCTGCGGCCGGTCTGCCGTTGGCCAGGAGCGAAAGGAAGTGCTCGACCAGCAGGGGCAGGTCCTCCTTGCGCTCCCTGAGCCTGGGGATGTGGATGTTGAAGACGTTGATGCGGTGAAACAAGGCCTCGTTGAATGTGCCCGCCTCCACGGCCTTTGCCAGGTCGCGGTTGGTGGCGAACAGGAAACGCACGTCGGCCCTGCGCTCCTTGTTTTCCCCCATCCGGCGGTACTCCTTGGTTTCGAGCAAGCGCAGCAGCGAGGCCTGGACATCCTCGGGCAGATCGCCGATTTCATCCAGGAACAACGTCCCCTTGTGAGCCACCGACACCAGCCCTTCATGCTCTTCGGTGGCCCCGGTGAAGGCCCCCTTCTTGTGGCCGAACAGCTCGGAGCGAACCATCTCCTTGTGCAGCATAGCGCAATTCTTGACGATAAGCGGTTGACAGGAGCGACCGCCGCGGTGGTGTATGGCCCGGGCGACCACGTCCTTGCCCGCCCCGCTTTCACCGGTGATCAACACCGGCACCTCCGAAGTGGTGAGCTTGTCTATGAGAAACTTGATCTCCCGGATGGGAGCGGACCGGCCGATAAGATTGTACCAATCGGTTTTCGCTTCCTGGGTATGCCTGAGCCCCTTGTTTTCCCGCTGCAGGCAGACGCGCTGGTAGGCGCGCTCGATGACCACTTCTAGACGATCCAGCTTGAAGGGCTTTGTGATGTAGTCGAAAACCCCCATGCGCATGGCTTCCACCGCGTTGTCGATGTCGCCGTGCCCGGTGATGAGAATGATCTCCACGTCCTGGTTGGCCACCTTGAACTCGGCGAACAGATCAAGCCCGTCCGCATCCGGCAGCCTGATGTCGAGGATGATGACGTCGAATTGCTGCTTCTTGAGCAACTGGCGGGCGCGGTGCGCATTTTCGGCCGTGTGGATGACGCGATCATCGGAATCCAGCTCGTTCTTGAGGAGCTTGCGGATGCTCTCCTCGTCATCGACGACCAACACATTATATGAAGATTGCATCTGTATCTCTATTTATCCAGTTGAACGGGGAGTACGACCCTGAAACAGGACCCTTCTCCCTCCACGCTGTGAACGGTTATTTCCCCGTTGTGATCCTTGACGATTCCATAACAGGTGGAGAGACCGATCCCGATGCCCTTGCCCATGGACTTGGTGGTGAAAAACGGGTCGAACAGCCTGTCCTTGATGTCCTGGGGAATGCCGGTGCCGGTATCCTCCACTTCCAGGGCAACGGAATCGCCCCCCTCCTTCATCGTCCGCACCATGATGGTGCCCTCCAACTCTTCCAGGGCGTCCATGGCGTTGGTCAGGAGGTTGAGGATGACCTGCTTGAGGCGGGGTTCGTCGGCATAGATGAGCGGCAGGTCGTCGCACAGGGCCTTGTCCAGAGTCAGCTTTTGCGACTTCTTCAAATGGAAGCCGAGGATGTTCAGGGTTTCCTCGATGATCCCGTTCAGATTGACGAATCCGAACACGGAGGTCTCGGGATGGCCGAAGTTGAGCAGGCTGCTCACGATATTCTGGCAGCGCGAACACTCCTGGAGAATGGTCTTGGTGTAGTCCTCGAACTCCCGGAGCACGTCTTCGGACATGCTGTCCCCATGCTTCTTGAGCCGACGCTGGATGCCCTCGGCATACCCGGAAATGGCCATCAGGGGATTGTTGACCTCGTGGGCCACGCCCGTGGCCAGGGTGCCGACCGTAACCATCTTCTCGGCCTGGTAGTACTTGGCCTGGAACTCCTTCTCGGTGGTCACGTCACGCTTGAAAATGAGTACCCGATTGCCCGCCCCGGTCGGGCTTTTCAAGGGTGAGGCCAGCATCTCGAACTGGCGGTTGCAGCCGTCGATCTTGAAAATAGCGGTCTCCTTGCACACCGTGTTGGTGGACAGGGACCGGAAGGCCGGGCATTCCGGGCAGGCGCCCCCCGAGTGGCGGAACAGCTCATAGCAATGCCGGCCTATGGGGTTGCCTTCAGGGAAAAGCTTGTGGAACTCGTTGTTCACCGACAGGATCTGCAGATCCTCGGACAGGACCATCATGACGTCGGTGATGCCGTCGATGATGGCCGCGATCTCACGCCGCTGGTCCTCCAACTCGTGGTTGGACTCCTGCAGTTCGTTGATCGTTTGTTGGAGCTCCTGAAAAAAGCCGAGCTTCGAATGCTCGATGCCGATCAGGTCGCTCAGGGTGGTGCCGGACGTCATTTACCAGGCCTCCTCACAAATGGACATGAGGTCTTCGGGGGAGGCCGGCCTCGGGTTGGTCAGATGGCAGGCGTCAAAGGTGGCGGTGGTGCAGATGTGTTTCAGGTCGGACTTGTCGGGCACCAGTTCCCGCAGGGAGGTGTTCAAATCCAGCTCCGCGAAGAGCTTCTCCAGCGTGTCTATGCCCAACAGGGCGGCGTCCTGGTCGGAACGGATATCCGACCCGGAGATCAGACGGCCGATCTCCCCCATCTTGGCCATGCGCGACGGAAGGTTGTAACGCATGACCGACGTCAGGAGCGTGGGGTGGACCCAGCCGTGAAGAACGTCGCATTGGCCGCCGAGGGCATGGGCCAGGGCGTGCAGGTCGCCCAGCCCGGCATTGCTGAAGGACATGCCCGCCGAAGTGCTGGCTATGGACAGCTGCTCCAGGGCCTCGATGTCCTTTTCCTCGGCTGCGGGCCTGAGGTTGGCGATGATCAGCTTGAGGGCGTTCAGGGCATGCAGTTCGGTGAACGGCGAGGCGAGCTTTGATACGTAGGACTCGATGGCGTGGGCCATTGCGTCGATGCCGGACGCCAGGATCAGGCTGCGGTCCTGGGTGACCAGAAGCTGGGGATCGATGATGGAAATATTCGGCACCAGGGACCGGCTGATGATCGACATCTTCACCTTCCGTTCCATGTCGGTGATGATGCAGAACTGGGAGATGTCCGAGCTGCTGCCTGCGGTGCTGGGGATGAAGATCATGGGCGGCAGCGGATGCATGATCCGGTTCGCGCCCTCATAGTCGCGGATTTCCCCGCCGTTGCCCACGATGGTGGCGATTCCCTTGGCAGCGTCCATGGGGCTGCCGCCGCCGATGGCGACAACCACGTCGCACCGCTCTTCCCGGTAGATTTCCACTCCCTTCTGGACCTGCTTGTCCCGGGGGTTGGAGTTGACCTCGTTGAAGTACACGCACCCCAGACCGTTGGCCCGGAGAATTCCCTTTACCAGGCCGACCCAACCGGCATCTTCCACGCCCTGGTCGCTGACGAAGAATACGCGCTTGGCTCCGACACGCTTGGCGCACTGCGCCAGATGTGTAATCGCTCCCCTACCGAAAATCACGTCAGGAATAGCAAATTTCGTACTGAGCATAAATCAATCCCCCAAGGCTGCGATGGTGTGTCGCACCATGTATCAAAACACGGGCAGTGAAGACGAAAATTCAATTTCTTTCAATAACAACAATCAATTCTTTTTTCGCCACCACACATGACAGGGCGATCATTTTTCAGAGCATCCGGCTTCCATTCGAATGGATACCCTTCGATCTCCAGCGCTGTCTTTGGCCGCTGAGGAACGGACATGAATTGTCCTGGATAATATGCGGATTGCCGACTGCGCATCCCGTTTCGACCAACGGAAAACCACCGCCACAGGCCGCCACCTGTCCCAAGTCCTGGTGCTCGCCGGCCACTTCCCTCGCGACAATCTTTTCCTACCGTCTAGGCCCCGTGGGTAGCCGTGTGTCAACCCTTCTGTCAACAACGACTCTCGAGACGTTTTGTACAATATTGTCAAAAACATACCCCGAAGAATCCAGTTGACCGGGAATGCCGACGATCCATCGGGGTCACACCAACATTTTGTCATAATGTGAAAAAACGAAAGGAATCACTGGTCCGGAGACACGATGCATCGGACTCGAAAAGCGGTGAAAAGCTCGAAGTATTTTTGTTCACCGCTCCTTGCCCAGCAGGCCAATTTCAGTGAGACGATTGCGTCTGGCTGCCAGATCATCTGCAACAATCCCCTCCTGAACACCGACCAGTTGGTCGAGATGGGTGGCGTGGCGTCCGTCCAGCAGGGAACGATGGCTTTCACCGAGAACCTGCGAGGATTGGGACTGGGTCATGAAAGGATTGGCAGGACGCAGGTGGGTGACCGCCACGTCGCCGAGATAGGCGGCGGGTTTGCCGCCCGCCAGCAACCGCAGGTCGGAGTCGAGGTCGTCGAACTGGCTGGGCGAAAAGCCGAGGTCGAACCCCCGATTCCCGGCCAGGGTCTCGACGCGGAAAAGATGGCAGCAGCCGGTCACCGAAGCGCAGTAGCGGCGGTACGCCAGGAAGTCCGGGACCAAACACTCTATGCCGGGTTCATGGATGGCCACCTCGTGGTCCTGGTTCATGGTTTCCCCCCGATCGAGAAGAAAGCCGTCCGCATGCTGGGTCAGACTCGGCGAAACGGCGTCCGCAACCCTGCAGCCCCAGACGCCGGCGTCCGGGAAATCCCTGGTTCCCGCAGCCAAGCCGCACAGCCAATCTCCGGGCACCAGCACGTCATCGTCGAGAAAGGCGATCCACTCGGCGCCGTCCCTGCGGGCCGCGTCCAGCAGCCAGTTGCGGGCAGCAGGCGCGCCCACGTTGACCGGCAGCGCGACCACCTCCATAACGCCGCCGAACCCCTCGCGGGCGGCCTCGGCCACGGCCAGGCTGTCGTCCTCGCTGCCGTTGATGAGAACCCTGACGGAAACGGCGTCCGCCCCGGAAGCAAGGTCGGAGGCGAGCACGCTCTCCAGGGTGCGGCGCAATTCATCGGCCTTGTTGTAGGAATAGATGGAAACCGCACACCGCCCCTCCAGCCTGGCGTCATACGCTGGCGGAAAAACGATGCGGTCCAGGGCGAGCAAGGCGGAGACATGATCGGGGAACACTTTCAAGATGCGGGAAAGGATGGACTTCGCCCCCTCGACATCCCCTGCCCCGGCCCGGGCAAGGGCCAACCGGAAGCCGCCCAGAGGCAGTCCGAACAGGGAGACGAGTTTTTCACAGGCCGGGACAGCCTGTTCGTATTGCTGCCCGGCCAAAAGGATATCGGGCAACAGCGCAGCGGCCAGGTCCGGCGCGGACCGGGAAAGCGATTCCCGGACGAACGACTCGGCCCACTGCCAGCGCGACAGCATGGTCTGGCGCATCAACGCCTGCCGGGCCACGGGCAGCGCCCCAGGCCGGGCGGCCAACGTATCAAACCGGGCCTCCATTTCATCAAAACGCCTATCCGCAAACAACTGCTCGGCGACCATGTCGTTGGCCGTGCCGACAGGGGCAACGGCAGCGGCCAGACGAAGCCCGGCTTCGGTCAACAGCCGCCCGACCAGGGGCGATTTGGCCTTGAGCGCCAGCAATTGCCCCGCCAGAGGGCTATTGAGGGGGAACTCGACAAAGGCCATGCACAACAACCGGATGCCGGTCTCGATCTCGGCCATGGCTTCGGCCCCGGAGGTTTCCGCCCTGGCAAAGGCCTTTTGCGCCGTTGAAAGCAGGTGGTTGTGGCCCAGTGTTCCGAAAGAATAATCGTCTCGCAAATCGTACTCCATTCCCATTTCAGTTCAGCCGAAGGGAACACGGTATAGCGGTCGTCAAAAAATCGCATCAATAAAAGAGTCTTACAATATTCATTCCAAAGCCTTGCCATTCGTTCATGCGTAACCGAAGTGGCGATATCAAAAACACGGTGTTATTTTAAGCGATTAGCTGTTGCAACATTCCCATTCTCAGGGCAATCTGACAGGACTGATTACTGCAGACCATTCAGATATGATTAAAGACCCAGGAGCAGACGTGACCCAGAGAATCAAGGCAGGAAATCTGTCGATCAATAAAGACCTTGCCGAGGCCATCAAAACCATCCTGACCGGGACCGGTCTGGATGAATCCGATTTCTGGGCCGGTGCCGAAAAGGTGCTGGCCGACTTCACGCCCCGCAACCGCGCCCTGCTGGCCGAGCGGGACCGCATCCAGGCGGCCATGGACGAGTGGCACCGCGCCCATCCCGGCCAACCCGCCGATATGCAGGCGTACCACGCCTTCCTGCGCGAGATCGGCTACCTCGTGCCCGAGGGCGACGACTTCACCATCGACGTGGACAACGTGGACCCGGAGATCGCCACCGTGGCCGGACCGCAGCTGGTCGTCCCGGCCACCAACGCCCGGTTCGCCCTGAACGCGGCCAACGCCCGCTGGGGCAGCCTGTACGACGCCCTGTACGGCTCCGACGTCATCGAGAAGGACGCGGTCCCTGCCAGGGGGTACGACCCGGCGCGCGGCAAACAGGTCATGGAATTTTCCGCAGCCCACCTGGATGAGGCCGCGCCCTTGGCCGACGGCTCGCACAAGGACGCCGTGGCCTATGCGGTGGAGGACGGCAAAGCCGTTGCCGTGACCACGGCCGACGGCGCGACCACCCCCCTGGCCGACCCGGCCCAGTTCGCCGGATTCGTCGAGGACGGCGGCCTGAAGAGCCTGCTGCTGGTCAAGAACGGGCTGCACATCGAATTGCAGTTCGACCGCGAGCACCCGGTTGGCAAGGACAACCCGGCGGGCATCAAGGACGTGGTCCTGGAATCCGCCGTGTCCACCATCCTGGACTGCGAGGACTCCGTGGCCGTGGTGGACGGCGAGGACAAGGCCGCCACCTATCTGAACCTGCTCGGTCTGGTCAAAGGCGACCTTGAAGCCAGCTTCTCCAAGGGCGGCGATACCGTCATCCGCACCCTGAACGACGACCGGCGCTACACCGCGCCCGACGGCTCCGAGCTGGTCCTGCCGGGCCGCAGCATCATGCTGGTCCGCACCGTGGGCCACCTGATGACCACCGACGCCATCCTCGACGGCGAAGGCAACGAAATTCCCGAGGGCATCCTCGACACCCTGGCCGCCGGGCTGATCTTCCTGCACGACGTCAAGGGCAACGGCAAATGGCGCAACAGCCGCACCGGCAGCGTCTACATCGTCAAGCCCAAGATGCACGGCCCGGCCGAGGTCGCCTTCACCTGCGACCTGTTCGCCGCAGTGGAGAAACTCCTGGGCATGCCCGCGCGTACCATGAAAGTGGGCATCATGGACGAGGAGCGGCGGACCACCGTCAACCTCAAGGAGTGCATCCGGGCGGCCAAGGACCGGGTCATTTTCATCAACACCGGGTTCCTGGACCGCACCGGCGACGAAATCCACACCGCCATGGAGGCCGGTCCCGTGGTCCGCAAGGAAGCCATCAAGGGCGAACCGTGGATCGCGGCCTACGAGGACTGGAACGTGGACGTGGGCCTGGCCTGCGGTTTCAGCGGCAAGGCGCAGATCGGCAAGGGCATGTGGCCCAAGCCGGACCGCATGAAGGAGATGGTCGACACCAAGGCCGTCCACCCCAAGGCGGGCGCGAACTGCGCCTGGGTGCCCTCGCCCACGGCGGCCACGCTGCACGCCATGCACTACCATCAGGTGAACGTGTTCGAGCGCCAGGCCGTGCTGTCCGGCAAGATGCGCGCCGACCTCGCCACCCTGACCACCCTACCCCTGATGGGCGACGCCCGGCCGTCCGCCGATGACGTGGCCCAGGAGCTGGCGAACAACGCCCAGTCCATCCTCGGCTACGTGGTACGCTGGGTCGACCAGGGCGTGGGCTGCTCCAAGGTGCCGGACTTGAGCGGCGTGGGACTGATGGAGGACAGGGCCACCCTGCGTATCTCCAGCCAGCACCTGGCCAACTGGCTGCGCCACGGCATCTGCACCGAGGACGCCGTCCTCGACACCCTCAAGGCCATGGCCGAGGTGGTGGACGAACAGAACCAGGGGGACCCGGCCTACACGCCCATGGCTCCCTCCTACGACGGTTTCGCTTTCCAGGCCGCCTGCGACCTGATATTCAAGGGGGCCCGGCAACCCAACGGGTACACCGAGCCCATCCTGCACGCCATGCGCCGCAGGGTGAAGGAAGCCGGTTGAATTCCACACCCCCTTTAGGAGAATGAGCCATGCCGCCCATTACCACATCCATATTCGAACTGCTCAAGATCGGCCCCGGCCCGTCCAGTTCCCACACGATCGCCCCCATGAAGGCGGGCCACGACTTCATGGAACTGGCCCGCCGGTTGCCCGAAGCGGACCGGCAAAGGGCCGACGCCCTGGAGATCCGCCTGTTCGGCTCCCTGTCCGCCACGGGCGAGGGGCACGGCACCCGGCGCGCAATCGTGTCCGGCCTGCTCGGCTTCCTGCCCGACACCTGCCGGCCCAATGTGCTGGAGGAGTTCGAGAAAACGGAGCAATCCTTCCAACTCGACCTCGGCGGTCCCACCCTTTCCTATTCGCCCGGCGAAATCATCCTGGACGCGGTCCGGCACGACCACCCGCACTCCAACACCATGATCTTCACCCTCAGGGCCGGGGATGACGTCCTGCTGGCCCGCACCTACTATTCCGTGGGCGGCGGCTTCCTGCGCAGGGAAGACGAAGAGGAGCCCGAACGCGGCCAACCGGCCTTTCCTTACAAGACTATGGCCGAACTGAAGCAGCACCTGCGGCGCAACTCCATGCGGTTGCACGAACTGATCCTGGCCAACGAAACGGCCGTCGTCGGGAGTACCGAGGCGGAAATCAACCAGGGACTCGACCGCATCGTCGAAGTCATGGAACGGGCCGTTGAGCTGGGCATCAAGAGCGCGGGCGTGCTGCCGGGCCCCATAGGCCTGCAGCGCAAGGCGGCCATCATGTACAACCGCGCCAAGGAAGAACAGTACCAGGGCACCGGATTCCTCAAGGCGATCAACGCCTACGCCCTGGCGGCCTCCGAAGAAAATGCGGCGGGGCATTGCGTCGTCACGGCCCCCACATGCGGAGCCGCGGGCGTGATTCCGGCCATAGTATTCATGCTCAAGCGCCACATGGGCGTTCCCCAGGACGAAATCCGCGAAGGACTCCTGGCTGCCTGCGCCATCGGCTTCCTGTGCAAGCACAACGCCTCCATCTCCGGGGCTGAAGTCGGCTGCCAGGGCGAGGTGGGCGTGGCCTCGGCCATGGCCGCCGCCCTGCTCGCCTATGCTCGAGGATACCGCTTTCAGGTGACTGAAAATGCTGCTGAAATCGCCATGGAGCACCATTTGGGCCTGACCTGCGACCCGGTGGGCGGCTACGTCCAGATACCGTGCATCGAACGCAACGCCATGGGTGCGGTCAAGGCGTACAACGCCTACCTCATCGCCTCCACCCTGGACGAGTCCTACCAGAAGGTCGACCTGGACAAGGCCATCGAAGCCATGGCCCAGACCGGCCGGGACATGTCGCGCAAGTACAAGGAGACGTCGCTCGGGGGGCTGGCGCAATCCATGACGGAATGTTAGGTTTGAAGAACTGCAAAAACCTTAAAAAACAATACATTCTTTACGGAGCATTTGATCGAGAATAATATTCTGCATGCCTGACCGGATTCCGGATTATGATTGCTTAAGCGTTCCGTTTCTGTTAGGAAGCGTCCTGGTTTTTCGCCCATTTTCTATTTCGGAGATTCAACAGTGATTTCTTTCAAAGGCGTCAACAAATGGTATGGGGACTTCCAGGTCCTCAAGAACATCAATCTCGACATCGCCAAGGGTGAGGTCGTGGTCGTGTGCGGCCCTTCGGGCTCCGGCAAATCCACCATGATTCGGTGTATCAACCGGCTGGAACCCATTCAGGAAGGCGACATCTCGGTGGACGACATGAACGTTTCCGACCCGCGCACCAACATGACCCTGTTGCGCGCCGAAGTCGGTTTCGTGTTTCAGCAGTTCAACCTCTATCCGCACATGACGGTCATGGAAAACATCACCCTGGCCCCCACGCTGGTGCGCGGCATGAGCCGGGGCGACGCCACGGCCATCGGCATGGACCTGCTCAAGAAGGTGGACATCCCGGACAAGGCGGGAGCCTACCCGTCCCAGCTCTCCGGCGGCCAGCAGCAGCGAGTGGCCATCGCCCGTGGACTGGCCATGCAGCCGAAGATCATGCTTTTCGACGAACCGACCAGCGCGCTGGACCCGGAAATGATCAACGAAGTGCTCGACGTCATGAAATCCCTGGCCCGCGAGGGAATGACCATGATCTGCGTCACCCACGAGATGGGCTTTGCCCGCGAAGTGGCGGACCGGGTCATCTTCATGGACGACGGTTATCTCGTTGAAGAGAACACGCCCGAGGAGTTCTTCAACAATCCGCAATCGGATCGAACCAAGGACTTCCTGAGCAAGATTCTCAGCCACTAAAGGAATTTCGCCCTTGACGGACATGGTGTCCGCCAGGGGCTTTTTCTTGGATGAACTCAACCATATCAGGAGAGGTAAATGAGAGTTCTTAAAATCACCGCCATGGCCGCACTGCTGCTCATGGCCGCTTCCGTTGCCTTCGCAGGTCCCACCTACGATCGCGTCATGTCCACCAAGGTCCTCAAGGCCGGTATCTCCAACCAGGGTATCCCCTTCGGCTTCATCAACGACAAGAACGAGTGGGTCGGCTTCGACGTCGACATGGCCACCGAGATCGCCAAGCGCCTGGGCGCCAACCTGGAAAAGGTCGTCGTCAACAACAACACCCGCATCTCCTTTGTCCAGACCAACCCGCCCAAGGTCGACATGGTCCTGTCCAACATGACCCACAAGCGCGTGCGCGACGAAAAGATCGACTTCTCCATCACCTACTTCTTCGACGGCCAGAAGTTCCTGGCCAAGAAGGGCGCCGTCAAGAACGTGGCCGACCTGGCCAACATGAAGGTCGGCTCCATGCAGGGCACCACCTCCATCGTCAACGCCACCGAATACCTGAAGAGCCTCGGCAACGCCGCTCCCAAGGTCACCGGCTACGACGGTGAAGTCGCCATGTTCGAGGCCCTGCGCTCCGGTCGCGTCCAGGCCATCACCACCGACTCCACCATCCTGCTCGGCTACGCCGCCAAGGTCCCCGGCCAGTTCGAACTGGTCGGCGAGTTCATCTCCGACGAGCCTTACGGCATCGGCCTGCCCCAGGACGACTCCGCATGGCGCGACGCCATCAACTTCACCGTCCAGGACATGTGGAAAGACGGCACGTACATGACCATCTACAACAAGTGGTTCGGTCCTGATTCCGCCTACCCGTTCCCCATGACCTCCAAGATCGAGATGTGGCCGTAGGCCCCATTTCACGAGTATGAAACAGGTCCCGGGGCTTGATGTCCCGGGGCCTTCTTCCGTAAAAGAGCACGATGTTTAAACGGCATTTCCAAAATCCCTGGGTCCAGAACCTCACCCTGCTGACATTGGTCGGCCTGGTGGTCTACTATTTCACCTTTGCCTTCGAATTCAAATATGATTTCGACTGGGCCGTCTTCTTCGTGGAAGGACAATACGGCCACATGGGCCACCTCATGGTCACCGGGCTGAACACCACCCTGACCATCACCTTCTACTCCGCGATCATCGCCCTGGTCATGGGCACCATCTTCGGCCTGGCCCGGTTGTCGAATTTCAAGCCGGTATACTGGTTCGCCACCTGCTATGTGGAGTTGTTCCGCAACACCCCGCTGCTCATCCAGCTCTTTTTCTGGAACTTCGCCCTGCCCTACGCCTTTCCCGAAGAAATCCGCTTCTGGCTCTTCGACCACAATTTCGAATTCTGGTGTGCAGTGGTGGGCTGCGGCGTGTTCACGGGCGCGTTCATGGCCGAGATCATCCGTGCGGGCATCCAGTCCATCCCCAAGGGACTGCTTGAGGCGTCCTACTCCTCGGGCCTGACCTTCCCCCAGACCCTGCGCAAGATCGTCCTGCCCCTGGCCTTCCGCGAGATCATCCCGCCGCTGGGCAGCGAGTTCCTGAACAACATGAAGAACACCTCGCTGGCCATGACCATCGGCGTGACCGAGCTGTTCTGGTCCATGCAGGAAGTGCTGTCCCTGACCTACCGCACGTTTGAATCCTTCATCGTGGCCACGGCCATCTACCTGCTGCTCTCCCTGATCATCGCCGCGTTCATGAACATCGTGAACGAGAAGCTCAAGATCATGCCGCAGGACAAGAAGACCATGCTGCGCGGTCTCGCCGACGTGCTCTTCAAGCCCTTCGGCATCATCGGCAGGGGACTGGAGTACGTGCTCTGGTACTTCCGCCGTTCCCCGGAAAAGAAGACGGTCTCCCCGATCACCCGCATGTGCCACACCCTGACCTGCTGGACCGTCAAGGGGGGCAAGGCGCTTTTTCTGGTCGCCCTGGCCTACGTGCTCTACATGCTCGGCGTGGCGCTCTTCCACTTCAACTACGAGATCATCTGGGCCAACCTGCCCGCCCTGCTCATCTGGCGCTTCCCCGGCGGCGACTCCACGGAGTTCTTCATGGGGCTGGGCGGCCTGTCCGGCTCCCTGCTCATGGCCCTCATCTCCATCACGGGCAGCTTCTTCATCGGCCTGATCATCGGCATGGGCCGTACGGCCAAAAGCCATGTCCTGCGCATTCCCTGCACCCTGTATATCGAGCTGGTCCGCGGCGTCCCCCTCATCCTGGTCATTCTCTGGTTCTATCAGGTCGTCCTGCAGTTCGTGTTCAAGCTCGAAATCCACGCCTTCTGGGCGGGCACCATCGCCCTGACCTTCTTCTTCGGCGCGTACATCGCCGAGACCGTGCGCGGCGGCATCGAGAACATCCCGCCCGGACAGGTTGAGGCGGCCAAGGCTTCCGGCCTGACCTACTTCCAGACCATGCGCAAGATCATCCTGCCCCAGGCCCTCAAGCAGATGCTCCCGGCCCTGGTCGGCATGTTCATCGCGGCCTTCAAGGACACCGCCCTGGTCTACATCATCGGCGTGATGGACCTGACCCGCGCCGCATACGCCATCAACAACAGGGTCATGATCTACCCGTTCGAGATCTACACCACGGTCATCGTGCTCTACTTCATCTTCAGCTACGTCATGAGCCTGTACGCCAAACGGCTGGAACGCAAACTCAGCCCGGAACAGGTCCGCATCGAGATGTAGCCCGCCCACGCCTGATCGGCGGACTCCGGTCACGACGTTATAAAAATTCCCCCTCCCCTTTGCGGGAGGGGTTTTTTTTCACGAATTTCTGCTATGGTGCGTGCACCGGTGCGCAAAAACCGTACATACGATTTTGCGCTGTTGGAATTTAATTAATCATTTCAGCCTGAAAATCATGGCATGCACCTTGCCTGATACGGGTTGAAACCATTGCACAACAATTGCTGGAGGTATCATGCAACGCTTCATCCTTTCCATCCTGGCCCTTTGCGCCCTGGTCCTGACGGTCAGTATGGCCACCGCCGCCACCGAAGCGCCTGCCGAGCTGAAGCTCGAAGCGCCTGCGGGGATCAAGGCCACCAAGAATCCGGTTACTTTCCCCCATGCCAAGCACGATGCGGCAGGGGTCGAGTGTGCCACCTGCCACCACACCTGGGACAGCAAGAGTGACGTTCAGTCCTGTTCCACCGCAGGCTGTCACGACCAGCCCGGCAAGAAGGGCGAAACCGCCTACTACTCCGCCTTCCACGCCAAGAATGCCGACAACAGCTGTCTCGGCTGCCACAAGATCATGAAGAAGGAAGGCAAGGTGGTCCCGGTCTCCTGCAAGGACTGCCACCCCAAGTAGTACGACCCGATCTTCCAATGAAAAAGGCCCGCACATGCGGGCCTTTTTCATTGGAAGATCACTCACCGGGACGATCACCCGGATGGCGGTGTCAGGTTACGAAACCCGCAGGGCTTCCTGGACGGCCTTGAGCTTCTTGACCTCGGCCAGCGCGGAATAGAGTTGATTCAGGTCCTTGACCTCAACGGTGAAGGCCAGGGTGGAAGTACCGTCCACCTTTGACTCGAAGCTGCCGGAGTCGATGTTGACCTCCTGCTCGGCCAGCATGGTGCATATCTTGCCGAGCATGCCGGGCTTGTTCAGGCACTTGACCTTGATCTTGGCGGGGTACGGCTTCTCTTCGACACCTTCCCAGGTCACCTGCAGCAGCCGCTCGTCCTCGAAGCTCTTGACGTTGTGGCAGTCGATGCGGTGCACGGTCACGCCGCGCCCGCGGGTGATGTAGCCCACGATCGGTTCGCCGGGCAGGGGGTTGCAGCAGCTCGCGAACCGGACCAGGACGTTGTCCACGCCGGAAATACTCAACCCGTCGCCCTTGGGCTTCTTTTTCTCTTCGACCGTCTCGCTGCCCCGGCTCCGGACCTTGCGCTCGTCCATGGGCTCGCCGTGGGTGATGGCATACAGCCGCTTGAGCACCTTGCGCGGGGTGAACCGGGAAAATCCGACCTGTGTCAGAAGGTCGTCCACGCTGCCGCAGTTGAATTCGCCCGCCAGCTTGAGGAATTCACCCTCCTTCATGGCCTTCTGGACATTGATGCCGATCCGGCGCCCCTCCTTTTCCAGGAGTTCCCTGGCCAGGGCGATGGCCCGCTCCTTTTCCACCGTGCGGATGTACTGCTTGATGCGGGTCCGGGCCTTGGCCGTCTTGACGAATTTGAGCCAGTCGCGACTGGGGACACGGTTCTTGTCCGTGATGATCTCCACGGAATCGCCGTTCTTGAGCGGCGTGTGCAGGGGTACGATGCGACCGTTGACCTTGGCGCCGGCACACTTGTCGCCCACCTCGGAGTGGATGGCATAGGCAAAGTCCACGGGCGTGGCCCCGTCGGGCAGTTCCTTGATGTCGCCGTTGGGCGTGAACACGTAGACTTCTTCCTGGAACATCTCCAGGCGCAGGGAGGACATGAACTCGCGCGGGTCGGACAGTTCGCGCTGCCAATCCATGATCTGCTTGAGCCAGGTGTACCGCTCGGCGTCGCGCCTGCCGGCGGTCTTGCCCTTCTTCGCCCCCTTGCCCACTTCCTTGTACTGCCAGTGGGCGGCCACGCCGTATTCGGCGATCTGGTTCATCTCCTCGGTGCGGATCTGGAACTCGATGCGCTCGCCGTCCGGCCCGATGACCGTGGAGTGGAGCGACTGGTACATGTTCGCCTTGGGAATGGAAATATAGTCCTTGAACCGGCCGGGAACGGGCCTCCAGGCCGCGTGGATGAGACCCAGTACGGCGTAGCAGTCCTTGAGCGACTTCAGGATGATGCGGAAGGCGATGAGGTCGTAGATTTCGTCGAAGGTCAGCCCCTGCTGCTCCATCTTCACATGGATGGAATGCAGATGCTTGGTGCGGCCGTAGACGACGCCCGAAATCTTGTTCTTCTTGAGCATGTCCTCGATCACGCCCACGACCTTCTCGATGTAGGGCTCGCCTGCGGCCCGGTGCTCCGAGACGGCATCGGTGAGCTGGCCGAACACGTCCGGCTTCAGGTAGCGGAGACAGAGGTCCTCCAACTCAGTCTTGACCCGGTGCAGGCCGAGCCGGTTGGCCAGCGGCGCGTAGATGTCCTGCGTTTCCTGGGCGATGAGCCGCTGCTTGACAGGCTTCATGTGCTCCAGGGTGCGCATGTTGTGCAGCCGGTCGGCCAGCTTGACCATGAGCACGCGGATATCCTCGGCCATGGCCAGGATGAGCTTGCGGATGTTCTCCGCCTGCTGCACCGCCCTGGACTCGAAGTCCATCTTGCTGATCTTGGTCACGCCGTCCACGATGTCGGCCACGTCGGAACCGAACAGGTCCTCGATCTCGTCCACCGTGGTGTCGGTGTCCTCCACCGTGTCGTGCAGCAACCCTGCGGCCACCGTGGCCTCGTCCAGCTGCATGTCGGCCAGGAGATTGGCCACGTTCATGGGGTGGGAAATATAGGGCTCGCCCGACCGGCGGACCACGCCGTCGTGGGCCTGGGCGGAAAAGACGTACGCCCGCTGGATCAGGTCCAGGTCGGGGTTGTCGATGTATGACGCCACCTTGTCGGTGATCTCGTTGATGCGAATCATGTATGGGTGCCTTACTGCCGTATCTGCAGGGTGCGCGGAATCCACCAGCGTTCCGAATTATACGATATGCCGGCTGGGGCCGCTTTTATATTTTGTATCCTGGCCTGGACGATGGGCAGGGCCATCGGCACGTAGAGGAAGCAGTACGGCACGTCGTCGTGCAGAATCTGCTGGACCTTGTCGTAGAGGGGCTTGCGCTCCTCCTGCCGCACCAGATGCCTGGCCCGCGTCAACAATTCATCCAGCTCCGGGTTGATGTACCGGGTGAAATTCAACCCGCCTTCAACCGCCATGGACGAATGCCAGACATTATAGATATCAGGGTCTTGTAAAATATTCCATCCCAAAATAAGGGCGTCAAACCGGCCCTTGTCCACGAACTCCTTGATAAAAGCCGCCCACTCCACGGTGCGAAGGTCCACCTTGATGCCGACGGCCTTGAGGCGTTCCTGGATGATGACCCCGGTCTTGATGCGCTGGGAGTTTCCCTGGTTGGTGATGATGGAGAAAAAGAACGGCTTGCCGTCCTTGTCCAGCCATCCGTCGCCGTCCGTATCCGTCCACCCCGCCTCGGCCAGAAGCCGCCGGGACTTGTCGGGATCGTAGGGACGCGGCTTGATGGTGTCGTTGTACTGCCAGGTGCCGGGCTTGTAGGGCCCGTTGGCCGCCTCGCCCAGACCATAGAGTACGCCCTTGACGATCTCCCGCCGGTCGATGGCGTAATCGATGGCCTGGCGCACCCGGAGGTCCTTGAAAAACGGGTGCTTGAAGTTGAACCCGAGAAACGTGTAGCCAAAGGAGAGAGACTTGAACTTGTTGAAGCTGCCGTCCCACCCGGGCCCGTCGGTCTGGTACAGGTATTGGAGCGGGTCGAGCCCCATGGAGTCCACATTGCCCGCCTTGAGTTCCAGGAACTGCGTGGCCATATCCGGAATCATCCGATAGATGATCCGGTCGATATAGGGCCTGCCCTCGAAGTAATCGGGGTTGGCCTCCAGGATTATCTGGCTCCCGGTCACCCATTCGCTGAGCTTGTACGGCCCTGCGCCGAGAGGTTGGCGGCTGTATTTCGTGTTCAGCAGATCCTCGTTCTCCAGGGCATGCTTGGGCAGGATGTCCATGGCCCAGGTAACCAGCGCCTTGGCGAACGGCTGGTCGTACACGACTTCGAAGGTGTATTTCCCGGTCAGCCGGAACTCCTTGACCAGCTTGAAGTTGCCGGCATAGGCCGTGGGCGTCTTGGGGTCGATCATGAGCCTGTACGTAAACTCCACGTCCTCGGCAGTCAGGGGGACGCCGTCGAACCAGCGAATGTCCTCCCGGACCTTGAACCTGAGGAGCTTGCCGCCGTCAAGGACTTCAAAGGACTCGGCGGCGTAGGGCACGAGATTGATGTCCTTGTCGTACTTGAGCAGACTGACGTATATCTGGGAAGCCACTTCATGGGACGCACTGTCCGAGGAAAGCATGGCGATGAGATTGCTCGGCTCGCCCAGCATGGGTTCCACCCGGGAACCTCCATATTCCGGCGCAGCGGGAACGTCGGCGGGCGTGACCGGAGGCACGGGCGTGGCAGGTCCTCCGGAATCGGAACACCCGGCGAGCGCTATCAGCAAAAGCGTAACGATGAACAGAAGAGTGCGTCTCATTTTTCCTTGCAAAACTAGCTCTGTTGGACCATAGAATGATACGAGCATGAACCGCCTTCATCACTATGAACCAACGGGTCCAAAAAGCCAAGAGCGGTGCCGCTGATATAATATGTATATACGACTTGCCCATTGTCTCAGTTATATGTAAATAGTTCAGTCCATTTGGCGTAATCCGAATTTACGAGCCCACGAATGAGCAACGCGGAAGAACAGGTAGTCAAATCCATATTGCAGGATTTCATAGGCGACTCCATCCCCGACTATATTCTGGAGATGGCCCAGGGAATTGTTGCGGAAAATGGAGTCACCAAGCTCGACCTCAAGAAGCGTGACCAGTACTGGGATATCGACGGCCAGGTGGCCGGCGACGACTTCCAGAACTACACCTCGGAAATCGGCCTGAACCTGGCTGAAAAGACCATCAACTACTACTGCAACTGCCCGGATTCCTTTTCCGGCGTCTGTCGCCACGTGGCAGCCACCGCCGTGAAGCTGAAGAAGTCCCTGGAGACCGAATCCGGGGAGGAGATGCCCGCACCGCGCACGGACTGGCGTCAGACCTTCAGACCCTTTTTCGCCACCGAACTGGAGCCCGAGGCGGGCCGCCACTATATCATCTACCGCATCTACCCGGAGCTGGGACGACTGCAGGTGGCCTTCTTCCGCGCCCGCCAGAACAAATCCGGCATCTCCCAGGTTCAGAACGAGGTGACCCTGGCCCAGATCGTGGAAAATCCCGACTGGTGCGACACCTCCCCGGCCCTGCCCGGCGTGGCCGAGCAAATCGGCCACTACCTCGACTACTGGGGACACAAGGTGGAGATTCCGGCGGGTCTGCACTCCTGGTTCTTCCGTGCGGTCAAGAACGAGTACTACCTCTACCTGCGCGAATCCGACAAGCCCGTGACCATCGAGTCCAAGCCCATGCAGCTCAAGCTCTCCCCGCACCTGAACGAGGATGGGCTGAACTTCGAGATACTGCTGGCCCGCGAGGACAAGATGCCCTTCCCCATCACCGATGAGGAGGAAATATATTTCTACGGACGCCTGCCGTTGTGGGTGTATTACAAGAACTCGTTCTACCCGGTGCAGACCGGCCTGGAGCCCAAGCTGGTCCAGTCCATGGTCGAGCAGAAACCCATCGTGCCGCACGCCGACGTGTCCGAGTTCCTGGACCGCGTCTGGACCCAGATTCCCATCAGCGACCTCTACGGGCAGGAGGACTTCCTGGAGCGGGTCGGCCCCATTTTCCAGCAGGCCGACTACGATCCCAAGCTCTACCTGGATGAGGAAGGCTCCCTGCTGGTCCTCAAAATCCAGAACATCTACACCAACGAGCACGGCGAGCACCTCATGGCCGGCCCCAACCCGGACCTGCAGACGGGCTCCTACCACGAGGCAGGCAAATCCTACCTCATCCGGCGCGCCCAGGACGAGGAGGCACAGCTCTTCGCCGAGCTGCAGGACATGAATTTCCAGCCCAGGAACAACCACATCTGGTTCATGGAGCAGGAGGAGGCCATCAACTTCCTGCTCGATCACTACCCCCAGCTGGTTGAGGCCTACCGCGTATTCGGCGAGCAGAACCTGACCCGCTACAAGGTGCGCACCACCCAGCCCGTGGTGGTGGCCGAGGTGGAAACCGACGAGGAAGAAAAGTGGTTCAACCTCGAACTGTCGGTGGAATACGACGATCAGAGAGTGCCCATCGAGGTTATTTGGGAGGCGTGGACCAAGGGCAAGCGGTATGTCCAGCTCAAGGACGGCTCCTACACTTCCCTGCCTGAATCCTGGCTCAACAAGCTGGGCCACAAGCTCAAGGCCCTGGGCTTTGACCCGGAAAAGGCGCCCAAGCAGCAGTTCAATCAGTTCGAAGCGCCGGTCCTTGAAAAGATCCTGGACGACCTGCCCCAGGCCCAGACCGACGAATTTTTCGTCAAGCTCAAAGAGAAGATCAACAATTTCGACCAGATCAAGATAATCGAACAGCCCAAGAGCCTGCAGGCCACGCTGCGCCCGTATCAGGTCCAGGGCTTGAGCTACCTCAACTTCCTGCGCGAATACGGATTCGGCGGCATCCTGGCAGACGAAATGGGCCTGGGAAAAACCATCCAGACCCTGTCCTACATCCAGTCCCTGGTGGACAAGGGCATCACCGGGCCGAACCTGATCATCGTGCCCACGTCCGTCCTGCCCAACTGGGAGCGGGAGGCGCAGAAGTTCGTCCCCAACCTGAAACGGCTGACCATCTACGGAGCCAAGCGCGAAGGGCTGTTCCAGCACATCTCCGACTCCCACCTGATCATCACCACCTATGCCCTGCTCAGGCGCGACCTGGACGAGCTGCTCAAGTACGAATACGCCTCGGTCATTCTCGACGAGGCCCAGAATATCAAGAACCCCAACACGATCACGGCCCGCTCCGTACGCAAGCTCGAGGCCGGACTGCGGGTCTGCCTGTCGGGCACGCCCATCGAGAACAACCTGTTCGAGTTGTGGTCCCTGTTCGAATTTCTCATGCCCGGCTTCCTGGGTTCGCAGCATTCCTTCCAGCGCGGCATCGTCAAGCCCATCAAGGACGGCGACGAGGAGACGCTCGACTACCTGCGCACCAGGGTCAAGCCGTTCATCCTGCGGCGCACCAAGTCCGAGGTGGCCAAGGACCTGCCGCCCAAGATCGAGACCACCCACTACTGCGAGTTGGTGGACGAACAGCGCGAGCTCTACAACGCCCTGGCCATGAAGCTCAAGGACCAGGTCCTCAGGGACGTGGACGAAAAGGGCATGGCCAAGAGCCAGATGTCCATTCTGGACGCCCTGCTCAAACTCCGCCAACTCTGCTGCCACCCGCGGCTGCTCAAACTCGACATGCCCGGCGTGTCCACCAACCTGCCCTCCGGCAAATTCGATGCCTTCAAGGACCTCGTCACGGACATCATCGAGGGCGGCCACAAGGTGCTGGTCTTCTCCCAGTTCGTGCAGATGCTTCACGTCATCCGCAACTGGCTGACCATCCGGGAAATCCCGTTCGCCTACCTGGACGGCTCGTCCAAGGACCGCTTCGAGCAGGTGGACAAGTTCAACGACAACGAAGACATCCCCATCTTCCTCATCTCGCTCAAGGCGGGCGGCACGGGCCTGAACCTGACCTCGGCGGACTACGTCATCCACTACGACCCGTGGTGGAACCCTGCCGTGGAAAACCAGGCAACCGACCGCACCCACCGCATCGGCCAGAAGCGCCAGGTCTTCGCGTACAAGATGATCTGCCAGAACACGGTGGAGGAGCGCATCCTCAAGCTGCAGGAACAGAAAAAGGACGTGGCCGAAGCGATCATCCCCGGCCAGTCCGCGCTCAAGAGCCTGACCAGGGACGACCTGGAAATGCTGTTTGAAATCTAATTAAATAGTAAATACTACTAGTTACAGCCGACCTCGCTCCTGATATCCCGATGACTGCACGGCCAGCCATCAGGTTTGGCGTATTAAAAGCAGGATACTCATGAGAGAACCAATGATCGCCCTTTATGAAGCCACGACCTTCATTTTCGACCCCCTGCACCGGTTCTGGGAAGACGACAGGACGCAAAAGACCGTGGCCGGCATTCTTATCTTCGTTTTCCTGCTCGCCCTGGCCACCATCGAACTGAAACGGCAGGGGCTCATCGTCGGGGGACTCGGCGACCAGATTCCGACCAGCCACTACATGGCCATCAGCCTCGCCTTCACCCTGGTCCTCGTCCTGGAAGTCATCAGCCTGATCTTCACCCTGCCCTGTTCCATTTCCAAGGCCGTGGGCAAGCAATTCGAGATACTGGCGCTCATCCTGCTTCGAAGCGCGTTCAAGACCCTGGCCGATTTCCCGGAGCCCATCACCATCACCGGGCACGAGCAGGAATTGTGGATCATCCTCACCGACGGAGGCGGGGCCGTGGTCATCTTCGCCCTGCTCGGCCTGTACAGGCTGCTCCAGAACAAGCTGGACGAAACCATCAAGGGCGGCCCGACCCTGTTCCGGTTCGTGGCCGCCAAAAAAATGGTGGCCCTGGTCATCCTGGCCATCTTCGTCGTCATGGGCGTGCAGAACGGCCTGAACATGCTCGGCGGCGGCGCGTCACACCACTTCTTCCTGAATTTCTACACGGTGCTGATCTTCAGCGACATCATGCTGGTGCTCATCGCCCAACGATTCCTGCCGGAATTCCGGGCGGTCTTCCGCAACTCCGGATTCGCCCTGGCCACGCTGCTCATCCGGCTCGCCCTGACCGCGCCGCCCTATTACAACGTGGCCATCGGCATCGGCGCGGCGGTCTTCGCCTGTCTGCTCACCCTGACCTACAACACCTTCTATTCCAACGCATCGAAATACGCCCGACGACAACATTGATCCCAAAAAAAGAGGGCGGCCATAAAGCCGCCCTCTTCATTTGATTCGCATGCCCGTTTTCTAGAACGGCACGTCGTCCATGCCGCTGGCCTCTGACGGGAAGGCGGGACCGAGGTCCTCTTCCTGCTCTGCGGGCCGCTGCCCCTGGGGCTGTCCCTGCGGGCGTCCCTGGGGCTGCTGGTAGCCGCCCTGGGGCTGATTCTGCTGGTAACCGCCCTGCTGGGCACCCTGCGAGTAATTGTTGTTCTGCTGGTAGCCGCCCTGCTGGCCGGCCTGGGCGCCCTGGCCGTCGGGCGCACGGTCCAGACCCTGTACGTTGTCGGCCACGATTTCGGTCATGTAGCGGTCCTGGCCGGTGGCCTGATCCTGCCACTTGCGGGTCTGCAGCTTGCCCTCGACCATGACCAGGCGGCCCTTGGAAAGATAGTTGCCGCAGAACTCCGCCGTCTGACGCCAGGCCACGATATTGTGCCATTCGGTCTTCTCGACGCGTTGGCCGGTCTGACGGTCGCGGTACCCCTCGTCAGTGGCGATGGAGAACTTGCAACGGGCCTGGCCGTTGGGGGTGTAGGACAACTCGGGATCACGCCCGAGCCTGCCGATGAGGATCACTTTATTCATGCTGCCAGCCATTTCAACTCCTTAAGGGAAATATGCTCTATACTGGGAAAATCAGTATCAGAATTTCTTTGCAATGTCTTCAAGCCTGTCCAGGCAGTCTTCCAGCTCGTAGCTGAGCCTGTCGGCCTCTTTGGGGGCGCGGTCGGCCAGGGCCTTCTCGATGGCATGGTAGAGCCGATCGGCCTCATTCGCCCCGTCCTTCAGGGCGTCGGCCACCCTGTCTTCCACCAGACCGGCACGAACCGCGTCGTACGCGGCCAGGGCCAG
Source organism: Pseudodesulfovibrio portus (assembly GCF_026000375.1). Lineage (NCBI taxonomy): Bacteria > Pseudomonadati > Thermodesulfobacteriota > Desulfovibrionia > Desulfovibrionales > Desulfovibrionaceae > Pseudodesulfovibrio > Pseudodesulfovibrio portus. The sequence continues at coordinate 3,315,254 of NZ_AP026708.1, read as the reverse complement.
TTCCATGACGCCCTTTTTGGGCACCCTGTGGCCGCCCTCATCCCAGATCAGATTCCACAGGGAAGGCCAGGCCTTCTTCACGTCATCTTCATTGAACGTGTTCGCAGACACCCTGATCTGGAGATACTTGCCCATGGCTACGCCTCTTCTTCCCATTCACTCTGGATGCGGGCCACCACATCCTGAATGACGGTAAGCTGATCTTCCGGGCAGACGCCGATGAGCGGTTCGCCCTCATCCACGTTGTCGCCCCGGCCGAAATATACGGAATAGATGATTCCCTCGGGGCCGGAATAGGCCAGCGGCGTCTCGCGCTTCATGCGGGAGACGATGAGGAATTCCATCCCCTCGTGGACCTTGACCGACCGCTTGCCGGAAACCTTCAGCTTCTGGTCCACCTCGGGCACGAAATAGTATTTTGCCCGCTCCGGGGCGCGAAAGAGATACAGAGCCTCCTGGAGGATCAGCTCGATGACTTCCTTGCGGGTCAGGTAATGCTTGATGGTCAACAGCGGCTCACCGGCCTCGACGAACTGTCCCTCATGCCGGGTGTGGATGACCTCGACGTTGCCCTTTTCCGGGGCCATGATGGGCTTGCGGTTCTTTTCGCGGGTCAGGTGGGCCAGCAGGGTGCCGGGCTTTTCCTTGTAGTCCCCGCCGGGGCCCCGGACCTTGTCGCCCTGCTTCAGCCCGGCGAACTCGACCACGCCGGTATGGGGGGCGCAAACCACGATCTCGCGATAAGGGGATGCCTTGACTTTATCAAGTAACTCTTTGATATTAAGCACTATATTTCCTTTGCTTTCTGTATGGCGCAGCGTGTTTTAAACAAGCCTGACGCTGCCGTGTCGCTCAAGAGTCAGCGATAGTATAGGTTGCGCCCACCCATGGTCAAGAGGGATTGGTGGAGGTTCTTTTTGACCTCCCTGCGGTCCCAGATGCCGTGGATGTGACCCCGCTGCAGGGCGTGGTAGGCGCGATGATAATCAGGCGACACCGGCATGCCCGTGGTTTCGACGATGACCCCCGGACCGGCAAAGCCGATGTTGGAGGACTGGACCGCGAACTGATAGGGGGAGCAGCCCAGGAAAGAGGCCACCGGACCGGCATAGGAGTTGGTGTCGTAGAGTACGAGGTAAAGGCCGCCCGCATCGATATACCGGCGCACGGCGATGGTGCAGCGCGGCATCTGGATGACGCCGTTGACGCCCTCCTGGATACGGATGCCCGCCGTGCCGTGGACATAGGCGATGAACGGCTGGCGCTTGCGCCCCGCCCGCTCCGCCGCCCGGATGAACTTCTCGCCCTCGGCCGCGCCCACGGAACCGCCCCGGAATGGGGCGCACAGCACGGCCACGGTGGCGGCCACGTCCTCGATGGCGGTCTCAAAGGTGATGCAGGCCGATTTCAGCCCGGTCTTTTCCTTGGCCTTGTCCAGCTTGAGGTCGAATTTCTCGTAGCCCAGCGGATTGACTGACTCCAGCTGCTGGTTGAATTCCTTGGACATCTTGTAGTCGAAGACGTTTTCCAGGTACCAGCGGTATTCCATGGGAAAATGATGGCCGCAGGAGGGGCACACGCCCGCGAAGTCGCCGAACAGGTCGGGCACCCACAGGTCCGGGCAATGATGGGTGCGCACATTGGGACAGGAAATGGTCCTGTCCTCCTGGCTGCGCGGACTGATCCACGCCCATTCCGAGCCGGTGATGCACGCCCCGTCCTCCGGGCAGGAGAGCCGGGTCAACCGTTCCTTGACCTCTTCGCCCGCCCTGACCTGCTCCATGGAGTTGCCGGGCAGGATGCGGTCCACGCCCTTCTTGAGCGGCATGAGCAGCTTTCGGCGCACCAGATGAGCCTCGGCCCCCAGCTCCTCGAACATGGCGTCCAGCCGTTTCTTCTGCCGTCCGAGCAGGTCGTAACGGACAAAGGAATGGGTGGCCCAGATGGACCCCTTGGCTGCGGCAACGGCCCGGCTGACGATGCCGGTCCCGTCCATGCGGGCATGGCGGCTCATGGCCCGGTACTTGCGCTGGCGCGCTTCCACCAGCCGTTTCAACGAGGTCGGGGACAGGGTCCAGCGCATGAAGATGGACTCGGCGTCGTCGGACTTGCTGTCCCGCACGGCCATGGCCCGGAAAAGCTTCATGGGCTTGACGCCGGAGACCGTCTCATTGGTTGCCTGGACCAGTTCCCGGCGGAGCTCGCGGAAGAAATCATAGTGGTAGGGACGCGCGCCCAGCGGCGGCTCCTGCAGCACCCGGTCGATATACCCGTTGTTCAGGTTGTCCGTTGCGGTGATGCAGAGCTGACGGGCGCACTTCTCGATGAGCTCCGGCGTGGCGCGTACCCCGAGCTTGAGCCCGCCTTCAATGGCGGCCGCGCCCTCGGGGGAAATGACGGAATAGTAGCCGTGGGAGAGCATGATGCGGCGGTCGGCCAGCCCCACGGCTTCGGCCCCGCCGGAACCGCCCTCGGAAAAGACCGAAATGACGGGCACCCTGAGCGCGGCCAGTTCGTAGAGATTGCGGGCGATCTGCTGGGCCGCGCCCGGCCAATCCTCCACCGGATACGCGCCGGGGGTGAAGACAAAGGTGTGGACCGGAATGTTCTCGGTCTCGGCCACCTTCATGTAGTGCAGGGCCTTGGCATTGCCCCACGGCTTGACAGAACCGCCGTTGCGGAAGGACTCGCCGTGCCCTTTTTCCTGGCCGATGACCATGACCATCTGGTTGATGACCTTCTCGCCCACCCGGCGGGAAAAGACCGCACGCGCGATGAGCATGGACGGGTCGATGTTGTACTCGCCCCGTCCGCCGATCTCGGTGTAGTTGTCGTAGACGTTTTCCAGGATGTCCTTGAGGCAGATCCGCTGGGGATGCCGGACGATGCGCACCCGATCCATGGGCGTCAGGGTGGTGTCCAGCTTGCGCTCGGAAAAATCGAACAGATCCTCCATGCGGATCAGTTCTTCGCGGGTCGCGCCGCCGGGACGGGACGCGTGGCGTTCCAGCAGCTCGCCGAACTTGGCCGTGAGCAGCCTGACGGACTCGTCCTCGCGGTCGGCGAAGATGTCGCTGATGTAGGTCAGGCGATCCCTGAGGGACTGAATTCTCTTGTCAACGTCCATGTCAGAACTCCAGGAGCCCGTTGGTCTTGCGCTTCAGGAACTCGACGTTGGTGTGAAAACCGCCGGATGCGCCGGCAACGTTTCCCTCGAGCACCAACTCATCGAGGAACACGAGCCCCCGCTCCTTGGCCTGGGCCAGGTCCTTGCCCCAGATGATGGCCAGGGCGAGGTTGGGGTCATATTCCATCGGGATTTCGTAGGCGGAATCCGTCGGCACCTGTGTGTACACGTCGAGCCATTCATGGTCCTGCCAGCCGAATTTCGTGATGGTCCCGGCGCACGGCGTAAACCGGTTGTCGGTGTTCTCGGACACCAGCCGGTATTCGATGCCGACCCCCTCGAAGCCGATGGCGTCCTGATTGTACCCGAGCGGTTCGCCCAAGGCCAGCCGGAGCTGCTCGGTGATGATGTCCACAGGCTCGCCGTTCACGCGGGAAATGACGGCTGACACGCCGTTCTCCACCTGGATGCGGGTGTTGACCTCCATGAGGAACGGCTCGCCGCGCGGGGTGATGATCCACTCCCAGGTGCCCACGTTGTCGTAGCGGGTCTCCTCGGCCATGGCCAGGGAATGACGGGTGATCTCGTCCATGACGCGCCCGGCGTCGAAGGTGTATGACACCACGCCCGGGGCAAAGCCGGGAGCCACCTCGATGCGCTTCTGCTTGCCCGTGGACTGGATCGAGCAGTTGCGGGTGCCGAAATGGACATGGCGGTTGCCGGAGCGCTCGCCCACCACCTGGACTTCCAGATGGTTGAAATCAAAAATTCGCTGCTCGATGAGCACGCCCTCGTCGCCGAAATTGCGCTTGGCGTAGTTGCGGATGCGCCGGAATACGGAACGGAATTCCTCGATCCCGCCGACCTCTTCGATGCCCATGCCCCCGCCCCCGGCAGAGGCCTTGACCATGATGACGCCGTTCGAGATTCCCTGGCTGACCTGGAACTCAAACAGGGAGGACGCGATCTCGTCCGCCTCGATCTCGCTGTACACGGGACGGTCGGACCCGGGCACCGTGGGCACGCCCAGGCTGCGGGCGATGCGTTTGGTGTTGATCTTGTCCCCCAGGTCGCGGATGACCCACCAGGAGGGGCCGATGAATTCCATGGGCCGGTCACGGCGCACCACCCGCCGGGCAAAACGAAAGTCCTCGGCAAAAAAGCCGTAGCCGGGATGGACCGCCGTGGCCCCGCTCGCATCGGCCACGGAAAACAACTCGTTGGCGTCGAGATAGGATGTGATGGTGTAGACGGCGCTCTCGCCGCCCAGTTCACGCGCCAGACGGACGTGCCCCGAATGGCGGTCTTCACGGGTGGCGACGCAGACGAAATCCAGGCCGAGACGCTGACAGGCCTGCATGACCCGCATGGCGATCTCGCCGCGATTGGCTATGAGGACCTTGTGACGGTCGCTCGTACTCGAATTCACGGTCAGCCCTGCTCGCGTTTCTTCTTGCGCAGGGCGATGAGACGCTTCTGAACCTCGAGGACCAGCTTATCGAGCTTGATCTGCTTCTGCCGATCGAGATCGACGAAGTTCATGCCGACGATGCCGTTGTCCAGTACGCGCATGACCACGGCGTTCGCCCCGCGCAGGAAAATCTTGTCCTTGATCAGGAGTTCCACTTCAAGCGACTGGTTTTCCTTGAAACCCTTGTCCTGATCCAGAACCGCGAATCCGGTCGCGCTCAGGTCCATGACGCCCAGGGTCCTGCCCAGGGCCGGAAACCGGGCAGACAGGCCGGGAACCTTCGTGCGGAAGGCCTTCCTGAGTTGTCCGTCCTCATCCGGTATGCTGATTTCAAAATCCATTATTCCCCCAAAAGTCTCTTACACATCCGCCACGGATTATCAGTTGCCGGAAACCCTTTTTTCCAGGACGAACTCAACCCGCCTGTTCTTGGCGCGATATTCGTCCGAGGTGTTGGGATAGATCGGGTTGAGGTAGGCGAGCCCGGTGGCTGTCAGCCGGGTGGACTCCAGCCCCATCTTGAGCAACTCCCTGAGGACGTTGACCGCCCGCAGGGCCGATATCTCCCAATTGTCCTTGAAACGCGATCCCGAGCTCGGCCGGATATTGTCCGTATACCCGATGATCTTGATATTCTGATCCTTGTGCTTGATGAAAAAATCCTTGAGGGTGGCCACCATGCTTGCCCCCTGGGGCGTCAGCTGGACCTTGCCGGAATCGAACATGACGTCGCCGGGCACGCGGATGGTGATCACCCCGTCCTCGAAATTGGCGCTGATCACGCCTTCCACGCCCTTCTTTGTCTGCAGGGTCTTGACCTCGGCAAAGACCTTGCGCTGGGATTCGATGATCTGCCGCCGCATCAGGGCCTGGTCAAGGAGCACGCCCGCCTCTTCCTGGGAAATGCGCGAGGTTGAAATCTCCCTCATCCGTCCCTGGAGAGCCTGGGTCACCGACGAAAAAGTCTGCGAGAACTTCTCCGTGTCCAGAGTGGACATGGAGTACAGCAAGACGAAAAACACCAGAAGCAGCATGGAAAGGTCGGCAAACGTGGTCAACCACTCCTGGCCTTCCCCTTCCTCCTCGTCCCGGTAATCAATCAGATGATCGTCGTCCTGGCTCATCGTTGAATCTCACGCTCCACCGGTGCAAGGAAGGAAGAAAGCTTCTCGTACACCAGTCTCGGGTTGTTGTTCTCAAGTATGGACTTGGCACCCTCGAAAATGACCTCCAGGTGCAACTGCTCCTGCAGGGTGCGCGCCCTGAGCTTGGCCGCCATGGGAATGAAAAACAGGGTGGACATGGCCGACCCGTAGAAGGTGGTCAGCAGGGCCACGGCCATGGCCGGACCGATGGATTTGGGGTCGTCGAGCTGCGTCAGCATCTGGACCAGGCCGATGAGCGTACCCATCATTCCGAAGGCCGGGGCCAGGGCGGCCAGCCTCTTGAAGACGTCCTGCCCAACCTGATGGCGGCGGCGCATGGAGTTGATCTCGATGGACAATGTGGAGCGGATCAGGTCGGGATCGGCGTTATCGGCTATGAGCTGGCAGGATTTTTTGAGGACCATGTTCTCGGTCTGGACGTTTTCCAGGGCGATGAGCCCTTCGCGACGGCTGATCTCGGCCACCTTGACCATGATGTTGACCACGTCGCGAGTCTTGCTCTTGCGCTGCCCGAACATCTTGAAGGCGGCCTTAAAGGCCTGTATAACCTCTTCGAACGGGAACGCCACCATGATGGAGGCAAGGGTCCCGCCCACGACGATCATCATGCCGGGGACATTGATGAAGACGTCCACGGCCCCACCGAGTATGATGGCGCCTATTATGAGCGAGAACCCGACGGCAAGACCAAGTAGTGTCACTATATCCATAAAACGAGCCTGTCCTTCGAAAGCCTACACGTTCCGTTGATAAAGGCCCCTCCCCCGTCCCAGAAACCGCCGCGACCAAAGGAGCCAGCATGGAATACCAGAGAAAGATACAGCATTCTGCCGCATATATACAGGAAAAGCTAGGCAAAATTCAAGACGGATGTGTCGGTCTGGTCACGGGCACCGGTCTGGGAGGCCTGACCGATTCCATTGAAAACCCGGTCTCGATTCCCTTCGGCGACATCGACCGGTTCCCGGTCTCCACCGTGAAAAGCCATACCGGACGACTCGTATCCGGCTCCATCGACGGGGTTCCCGTCCTGGCCCTGGAGGGCAGATTCCACCTCTACGAAGGATTCACGCCCCTCGAGGCGACGCACAACATCCGCGTCCTGGGCGAGCTGGGCGTCGGGACGCTCATCCTGACCAACGCTGCGGGCGCTCTCAACCCTTCCTTCGAGACCGGCTCGCCCATGCTCATCGAGGACCACATAAACCTGACCGGGCAAACGCCCCTGCGCGGGGAGAACGTCGACGAATGGGGCGACCGCTTCCCGGACATGTGTGCCGTCTACGACCCGGCGCTCAGGCAACTGGCCGTGGACAAGGCGCTCGCCCTCGGCATCCGGCTGGAGCGCGGAGTGTACATGCAGATCACGGGACCGAACATGGAGACCCCGGCCGAGACCCGCATGTACCGGATGATGGGCGCGGACGCCATCGGCATGTCCACCTGCATGGAGGCCATCGCCGCCCACCACATGGGAATCCGGTTGCTGGCCATCTCCTGCCTGACCAACAAGAACCTGCCCGACTGCATGCAGGAGGCCTCCCTGGACGACGTCATCCGACAGGCGGGCAAGTCCTCGGCGGCCATGACGAAACTCATCCGGGCCGTCCTAAAGGAAATCCCGTAAACGGCCGATCATATCCATGAGCGAATCCCGCTCACGGCTGGTCACGTGTGTTTGAACCAAAACCGGGAAGACTGCGCATGCACAAAGCAGCACTGACGATTCTGGCGGCAGCCACCCTGCTCTTCGCATCGGGATGCGGCAACCGCATGTGGGAGGACGGCAAGAAGCTGACCAAGAACACGTACAACTACGTGTTCGACGACGCCCCCACGGCCGTGCCCTATCACGACGTCGCGGAAATCCCCATGATCGAAATCAACCACGATGCCGCCGACATCCTGAGCGACAACGTGGGCGGTGACGAGCTGTCCTCGTATTCCGCCGTCTACATCTACCGCTTCATCAACCAGGTGTCTCCCGACGACACGGCCGTGTTCGGCCAGGTCGTCGCCACGCAGGTGGCGGACCGGCTGGTCCAGCAGAAGCTTCGCATCACCGAAGGAGAGCCCGGCGGCACCGACTACCTCTATGCCGGCGACACCTCCGAGGCCGACTACATGGGACTTACGGACAAGAAGGCGGATAAGCTGCCCCCGAGGGTGGCCCGGCTCACCGGCAGCTACGTCATCGGCAACAACTTCATATACCTGTCCGCCAAGATCACCCGACTGGTGGACCGCACCGTGATCTCGGCCCACAACTGGACCATCCCCATCAGCGACAACGTCCGCGAAATGCTCCCACAGCTCAAAAATCCCGACGAGGGCATGGCCCCCACGGTCATGACCAAATTCGAATAGCCGACAAAGACAAAGGGGCGCCGGAAATCCGGCACCCCTTTTTTATTCGTTCAGTCCAGGCTAACGACGAGTCAGGACTTCTTCTTCCTTCCACACGTCTCCCGCGTCCTCGCCCCATTCCTTCTTGGCCAGCCTGTGGCCGAGGTTGAAGGCCTTGGTGTTCACGGCCCTGATCTTGGCGGGCAGTGCCGCTTCCAGGCTCTTGCGCATGGTCGCCTGATTCACGAACGGCAGGAGCATGGACAACGAGCCCAGGACCACGGTGTTCATGGCCTGGACAATGCCCACCTTGTCCCGCGCCAGGGCGGTGTAGGGCAGCCCCAGGAACTGGTTGGTAGGCGGCTGCTTGACCAGATCCGTTTCCAGCACCAGGACGCCGCCCGGCTTGAGGTAGGGGTAATAATTGTTGCACGCCTCCTGGGACAGGGCCACGAGGATATCCAGATTTTCCGCCTTGGGGTAGCTGATGGGGCTGGAGCTGATGACCAGGTCGCACTTGGATGAGCCGCCGCGCGCCTCGGGACCGTAGCTCTGGGTCTGGGTGACGTTGTAGCCGTGGCCCAACGCCAGCCCCTGGCCCATGATCTTGCCCAGGGTGATGATGCCCTGGCCGCCGAGGCCGGAAAACCGTATTTCAAAACGATCGAGTTCCTGTTGGCCTTTCATCTACTTGCCCCCCTTTGCCGCAGCCTTGAGGAACCCCCGCTGCATGGCGTAGTACTTCTCCTCGAATCCGGCACGGTCGCGCTCCACGAACACGCCGATGGGCATGCGGTCCGCGCGCTTGTCTTCGGGGAGCTCGTTGTATCGCTCCACCGGAACGGCCGTCTTCTTGAGCCAGTTGTACATGTCCACCGGGCTCTTGTACTTGTTCTTGCGCCCGAACTGGGTGTGACACGGGGTGATGGCCTCCACCAGGCTGAAACCGGGGCGCTCGATGGCCTGGGTCATGATCTTTTCCAGCTTGTTGACGTGGAAAACCGTGCCGCGGGCCACGAAATTGGCCCCCGCGCCCTTGGCCAGCTCCACGGTGTCGAAGCTCTTGTCGAGCTGGCCGTAGGGGTTGGTCATGGTGGTGGAGCCTTCCGGCGTGGCCGGTGAGGACTGCCCGCCGGTCATGCCGTAGATGTTGTTGTTCAGGACCAATGCGGTCACCCCGATATTGCGGCGGGCCGCGTGGATCAGGTGGTTGCCGCCGATGGACAGGGCGTCGCCGTCACCCATGATGCAGATGACGTTGAGCTTGGGATTGGACATCTTGATGCCCGTGGCAAAGCTCAGGGCGCGGCCATGGGTGGTGTGGACGGTATTGAAGTCCACGTACACGGCCAGACGGCCCGAGCAGCCGATGCCCGCCACCACGACCACGTCGTCCTTGGGGATGCCCAGGGAGTGGATGGAGCGGATCAGGGTGCCGAGCACGATGCCGTGGCCGCAGCCCGCGCACAGGACGTGCGGGAATTTCTTGTTGTGCCTCAGATACTGATGAATGACTTCGTTTCCGGTGATGTTGTTGCTCATGACGCTACCCCTGCATGATGACCTTGAGAATTTCCGAGGGCGTGACGATCTGACCGTCGATGCGGTTGATGGTCCGGACGGCGGCCCGGCCCATGTTCACGCGTTTCACCTCGCGGGACATCTGGCCCATGTTCATCTCCGGGACCACGAGGGTCTTCGCCTTGGCCAGAATCTTCTCCTGGTGACGGCGGGGATACGGGAACAGGGTCTTCAGTTTCAGGAGCCCCGCCTTGACGCCGTTCTCGCGCGCCTGATGCACGGCCAGTTCGGCGGAACGGGCCACGGAGCCGTAGGCGATGACGCAGACCTCGGCGTCCTCGGTTTCGATCTCCTCCACCAGCTGGATGTCGTAGAAGAACTGGTCGATCTTGCGGTGGATGCGGTCCATGAGTTCCACGATCTCCTCGGGGCGCTGCGTGGGGAACCCGTTGCGGTCATGGGTCAGGCCGGTGACGTGGAAACGATAGCCCGAACCGATGGGCGGCATGGGCGGCACGCCGCGCACGGTCTCCTCGTAGGGCTTGTACCATTCCGGCGGCATGGAGGGCACGGTGCGGGAAAAGACCTCGTACTCGCCCTCGTTGGGAATCTCGATCTTCTCCCGGGTGTGGGAGGTGACCTCGTCGAGCAGCAGGATGACGGGGGTCCGGTATTTCTCCGCCATGTTGAAGGCGGTGATGGTCATGTCCAGGCACTCCTGCACATTGGAAGCGGACAGGACGATGATGGGATGGTCCCCGTGCGTGCCCCAGCGGGCCTGCTGCACGTCGCCCTGCGCCGGACAGGTGGGCAGCCCGGTGGACGGCCCGCCGCGCATGACGTTGACCAGGACCATGGGCGCTTCGGCCATGATGGCGTAGCCGAGGTTCTCCTGCATGAGCGAGAAGCCCGGGCCCGAGGTGGCGGTCATGGCCTTGCGCCCGGCCAGGGATGCGCCGACCACCGCACCCATGGAAGCGATCTCGTCTTCCATCTGGATGAATACGCCATCATCGATCTTGGGCAGCCGCGCGGCCATGATCTCCATGATCTCCGAGGACGGAGTGATGGGATACCCGCCGTAGAACGTGCATCCGGCCAACAGCGCGCCCTCGACAACGGCCTCGTTGCCGAGCGCGAAAATTTCCTTGCGTTTCTTGCGTCTGGGCATGGACTAAGCCCCCTTCCCCGTTGCTTTCTTCTTTGCCTTGGGCTCCGGTTCGCTGTCGCCCATGTCGGCCTCAACCGGCTTCTTGCCCCTGACCACGATGGCGAAGTCGGGACAGTGCAGTTCGCAAAAGCCGCAACCGATACAGTCCTCTTCACGCACCACGGTGGATTTCCCCTGGTCGTTCAACTCAAGCACCTTGCCCGGGCAGAACTCCACGCAGATACCGCAGCCCTTGCACCAGTCCGGATAAATGGTGACCGAATTGTTACCTTTGTTTTTCCTGGCCATAGCTCCTTCCAGCGAATGAAAGATTACTCTTCGTGATCGCCTGAAATAACAGGCAGAAACAAAACCGCACGAGCGCCTGTTGAATTGCGACACTCACCTGAATTCCTAACAGGTTATTGCTTCAAGTCCAGCTTTTTAGATTTTTTTCCAGACGACGCTCCAAAACGAAAATGAAAAAACGCAAAATGCGCCCAAGGAAAATCCCTTTGAGCGCATTTTTTACCGCGATAAAAATCGAATCAGGCGCACAACACTGCGAGTGCGTTGACCACGCTGGCCGCCAAGGCGCTGCCGCCCTTGCGCCCTTCTATTGAAATATACGGGATTTTGCGGCTCATGAGCAGCGCCTTGGACTCGGCGGCGTTCACGAATCCCACAGGCATGCCCACCACCAATGCGGGTGCCGCCATGCCGGAATCCACGTGCTCAACCAATCGAATAAGCGCGGTGGGCGCATTTCCCACCACCCAAATGTCCGGCTTCAGCTCGTCCACGGCCACGTCCACTGCGGCTTTCGCCCGGGTTATCCCCTCGGCTTTGGCCCGCGCCACCACCCGAGGATCGTTCATCAGGCAGTGGACGACGCAGCCCAGCGGGTCGGTGCGGCGGACCGGAATCCCGCGTTTGGCCATCTCCGTATCCGTGACGATCACGGCCCCGCCTTTCAAGGCGTTGATGCCGCTTTCAACCGCATGACCCGAGAACCGGACCAGGTCAAGCAGCTCGAAATCGGCCGTGGTGTGGATCATCCTGCGTACGATATGCCATTTCGCACCGGCAAAGGGACGGGGCTCGGCCACTTCGGAATCAATGATCCGAAAGGATTCGGCCTCGATTTCCTCAGGTTTTTTGATGTTTCGAAAAGATATCTCGCTCAAAACCGCCTCCGCAAGGAACATGTTTTCGTGTTTTCCGAAGTATTTTTCTCTCGAAATCAAACGGTCCGGGAACGATTTTACATCATTTCCGGACCGCTGGGGTACATATTTCGACCGTTTTTCCGGGCTGACGCCCGATCAGGTTAGCGATCTCTGGCCTGATAGCGGGAGAGCTGGGCCTCCAATCTCCGACTGTAGGACGTCAGCACGTAACAGATCATGAAGTACAGCACCGCGATGGTGATCCATATCTCGAAGGAGGCGACCATTTCACGGTTGTCTACCTGAACGCCTGTACGCGTCAACTCGCCCACGCCGAGGATGGCGGCCAGGGACGTATCCTTGATCAGGGAGACGAACTGGTTGACGAAGGACGGGATCATGTTCCTGAGCGCCTGGGGCAGGATGACGAACTGCATGGCCTGGACCTGGGACAGGCCGGAGCCTCGAGCCGCCTCAAGCTGTCCCTTGGGCAATGCGAGCACGCCCGCGCGCACGATCTCGGCGACATAGGCGCCGGTAAAGATCATGAAGCAGAACATGGTCGTGGTGAACGCGGGCAACGTCTGCCCGATGAGCACCGGGGCCAGGAAAAAGAACCAGAAAATCAACAGCAAGAGTGGCATGCCGCGAATCATTTCAACATAGCAGACAGCGGGAATCTTGAGCCACCACCGTTTTGACAGCCGCATGAGTCCTGCGGCCAGACCGATCCAGAAGGCGCCGAAAATGCCGATGGCGGCCAGGATGATGGCGGCCAGCAACCCGCCCGGTTCATGGATGAACGGGAAGACCCCGTCGAACTGGGTCTGACCCCAGAGGAAGTAATCGAAATTGTGTATGACTATATCCCAATGCATTCCGTATCTCCCCTAATACATGACCTGAATCATGAAGTGCTTGTTGTACATGGTGATGCAGAATGAAACGATCAGGGAGATGATCATGTAAATCAGGAGGGCCACGGAGAAAGCCTCGAACGGAATGGCATGGTAGGATTCGATCTGCGTTGCCTGAAACATCATCTCGGTCACGCCGATGACCATGCACAGCGAGGAGTTCTTGATCAGGTTGAGCGCCTGTGAAATCAGCGGCGGAATGACGATGCGCAGGGCCTGGGGCAGGATGACGTAGCGATACCCCTGAAGGAAGGAAAGGCCCACGGCGCGGGACGCTTCAAGCTGGTTCTTGGGGATGGAAAATATGCCCGCGCGAATCTCCTCGGCAATGAAGGCCGAGGTGTACACGGTCAGGGCGATGACGCCGGTGATCAGCTCCACGTTGAACAGGACCCACTCGCCCACGAATTGGGTGCCGAACATGGAAAATGGACCCGGGAACCAATAGTAGAGATCATTCATCCACTCGTTGATGGCCGTCGGGATGATCACGTGAGACGCGTTGTACCAGAAGAAAATTTGTATGAGCAGCGGCGTGTTCCTGAAGAACTCGGTGTAAGCAAGGCTGAACCACTGGAAGGGCTTGAACGGCGTCATCCGCAGGACGCAGATGATGATGCCGAGCAGCATGGCGCAAATCAGGGAAATGGACGATATCTGCAAAGTGGTGACAAACCCGTCCCACATCCACTGGGCAGGCTCACCGCTAAACATTTTATGCCATTGAAAATTGTAATCCAAAACACTATCCGTCTGTTGATGTCTATTTTTCGGAAAAACCGGGGGCGCGCATCACGCCCCCGGTAAATGAAACCGAATCAGGCCATATTACATGGGCCAGAGCTCGAGCTGCCAACCGGCGGGCAGGTCGTAACCCATCCACTTCTTGAACAGCTTGTGGTAGGTGCCGTCGAGCCACATCTCGTTGAGGGACTTGTTGACGAAATCACGGAACTTGGAATCGTTCTCGGGCAGACCGAGGCCGTAAGGTTCGGAAGCGATGAAGTCACCGGCGATTTCCCAGTCGTCGGGATTGTCGTCGGAGGCCTTGAGACCGGCCAGGATACCGGAGTCGGTGGTCACGGCCTTGACCTTGCCCTGCTTCAGAGCCATGAAGGCCTGCGGGTATTCGTCAAAGGAGATGACCTGTGCTGCGGGCTGAGCAGCCTTGATGTTCTTCTCGGAGGTGGAACCCTTGACGGTACCGACCTTCTTGTTGGCCAGATCGGCAACGGAAGCGATGCCGCCGCCCTTCTTCACCAGGATCTTCTGACCGTCCATGAAGTAGGTGATGGAGAAGTCGATCTGTTCGTCACGGGAGAACTTGTGGGTCATGGTGGCGGCCAGCATGTCCACGGAACCCTGAACCAGCATGGGAATGCGGTTCTTGGAAGTAACGGTCTTGAACTCGGCCTTCACGCCCAGCTTGTCGGCGATGTATTTGCAGATGTCGATGTCCAGACCGGCCAGTTCCTTGGTCTCGGGATCAATGAAACCGAACAGGTAGACGGAGTCCTTGACGCCGCAAACCAGAACGCCCTTGGCCTTCACGTCTTCGATCTTGCCTGCGAAACCGACGTTCGCGGCAAACACGAAAGACAGTACCAGTGCCAAAACGAGTACCAAACGTTTCATAAAACCTCTCCTCGCTAAAGTTACTTGCTTTTATGCCAATTAAAGAATTTCCTTGAGGAAGTTCTTTGTACGCTCATGCTGAGGATTCTTGAAGAATTCATCCGGCGGAGCCTGCTCGACGACCACGCCCCCATCCATGAACAGGACCCGGTCGCAGACTTCGCGGGCAAAGCCCATTTCGTGGGTGACGCAGAGCATGGTCATACCCTCCCGCGCCAGGTCCTTCATGACGTTCAGGACCTCGTTGATCATTTCCGGATCAAGCGCCGAAGTGGGCTCGTCAAAAAGCATGACCTTCGGCTTCATGGCCAGGGAACGGGCGATGGCCACTCGCTGCTGCTGGCCGCCGGAAAGTTCCGCAGGATACTTGTGTGCCTGGTCGTGGATGCCCACCCGCTCCAGAAGAGTCAGGGCGCGCTCCTCGGCCTCGTCCTTGGGAACGTTCTTGACCTTAATTGGGGCCAGGGTCACGTTCTTCAGGACTGACAGATGCGGATAGAGGTTGAACTGCTGGAAAACGATGCCGATTTCGGCGCGCAGGTCGTTGATATTGACATCCTTGTCCAGGATATCCTTGCCGTCGAAGAGAATTTGTCCCTTCTGATATTCCTCGAGCCGGTTGATACAACGAATGAAGGTGGATTTGCCGGAACCGGACGGGCCGCATATGACCAGCACCTCGCCCTTGTTCACGGATTCGGTAATACCTTGAAGAACGTGAAAGTCGCCGTACCACTTGTGCAGCTTCTGCACTTCGATCATTGCCATTTGACGATTACTCCGATCATAAAAAGAGAAGATAACAAAAAAAAGTCCAGCCGGTCCTCATGTTCGCCGATAGGCGTACAGAGCTTCCTGAACAGACAGAAATCATTGTCTGAAAATGGAAAAAAGTCAAGGAACAGTTGTATTTTTGCCGACTAGTCTGCAACAAATGTCATTTTTTGGCATGCCCACACCATCAGTGGCGGGGAAGCACCATTTCCAGTGCCAAAATCGACATTTTCAGGCCTGTTTCCTGCCCCGGCGCAAAATCCATTGACGGTTCGTTCAACCCGGCCGTGCAATAACAAGAATTATGAGGCGGCCATCCGCCGTCAACGATGCACCGGGGGCATCGCGGCAGCCGATCCGGTAGACCTGGCCGGGAAGGCTCCCACCCACGCAAAAGGCCCCGCGCAATTGCGCGGGGCCTTTGTATTCGTGATGGGTCGGTCCGGACCTAGCTGTTCAGTTCGCGCTCCTGCGGGAAGAGCGGGAGGTAGCGGTAGACCAGGCTGAGAACCAGGAAGCCGTATGCCACGATCATGATGGACGAGGCGTACTCAACCCAGTTGGGTGCGTAGGTCTGCCAGGAATCGAACGGCATGGCCGGGAAGGCGATGGTCTGAACCGTGAAGATGTAGCGGTTCAGGGATACGCCGATGCAGTCCAGGATGGCTGCGGTGTACAGCAGCGCGGGACGGTTGCGGATGGACGGGGTCACCAGCATGATGGCCGGGACAACGCCGCACAGGATGATCTCGCTCCAGAGAAGCCATTTGCCGTAGATCATGCCGTAGAACATGTCGTCAAAGGTCAGACCGACGGAGGGCAGGTAGCCGGTGGCCCATGCCCAGGTGTCGAGGATCTTGAAGAACATGTAGACGCAGAGCATGGTGCCCGCGATCTTGCCCATCAGGGCCTTGGTCTTGAAGTCCACGAGCTTCTTGCCGGTCAGCTTCTCCATGAAGGTGGCGACCAGGACGGTGAAGACCGGGCCGGAACCGACGGCGGACAGGACGAACAGGAAGAACGTCCAGGGCCAGATGAAGAAGCCCTCGCGGAAGGCGAAGGGACGACCGATCAGGACGCCGTACATACCGCCAAGGGAACCCTGGTGGAAGGTGGACAGGAAGGCGCCGATACCGGCGAACAGGGCCATGTTGACGTGCATGTTGTGCGCCAGCGCATGAATGAAGGGAATCTTGTTCAGCTGCTTCTGCTCCAGGACCAGCGGGACGAACTCGATGATCAGGACGGTGCAGTAACAGGTGATGCAGAAGATAACTTCCGTCAGCATGGAGTGGACGTTCGGGTGCCAGTAGCCGAACCATGCGCGGCCCGGCTGGCCGATGTCGAGCGTCAGCACCAGCATGGCGCCGGAGTAGCAGATGAAACCGACCACGACGGTCAGGTTGATGATTTTCTCAAGCTGTTTGATCTTGAGGATGTACTTGAGCAGACCGGTGAAGAATGCACCGGCGCCCAGGGCGATCACTGCAAGGTCAAAGGTAATCCAGGCACCGAACCCGAAGTAGTTGTCCAGGCCGGTGGTGCCGATGCCGTTATACAGTACGAGGACGGCGGCGTAGAGACCCCAGGTGAAGAAGCCGAGAATAACGGCTGTCCAGATGAGGAAACGGCCAAAACCGCAACGCTGAACCCCTTCGGGGAAGAGTTTGCTATCCATTTTCAGCCTCCCTTAGTGACCGCTGCCACCGGCGTTGTAGTTATCGCCCTGCTTGCGGACCCACTCGCGCTCGGACATGTAGTAGACCTGAGGAGCCAGGCCGAGTTTCTCGAGCAGGCGGAAAGCGTTCGGGCTCTTGTGGAGCTCGTAGACTTCATGTTCGGGATTGTTGAGATCGCCGAAGTGGATAGCGCCGGTGGGACAGATGTCCTGGCAGGCGGTGGAATAAGCGCCGTCGGCCAGATTCATCGGGTCCTCGCCGTCGATGCGAGCCTTGTTCTTGGCGTCAAGGTAGCGGGAGTGGCAGAAGTTACACTTCTCGACCACACCGCGGGGACGGGGAGACGCGGCCGGGGAAAGCCCCTTGTCCATGCCTTCCGGCCAGAGCGGATCCCACCAGTTGAAGTAACGGGCGTGGTAGGGGCAGGCAGCCATGCAGTACCGACAACCGATGCAACGGGGGTAGATCTGCGAGACGATGCCGCCCTCTTCGTTCTTGTCCGTGGCCACGACCGGGCAGACAGGCACGCACGCGGGGTTGCCGCACTGCATGCAGGGCCTGGGCAGGTAGGCAGTCTCGTGTTCCGGGAAAGCCATGCCGTTGGACAGTTCGTAGACGTTCATCCAGGTCAGGGTCTTGAGCTTGTTGGACGCGTCGTCGCGGTCCTTGGTGAGAGCCTGAACGTAATTATAGGGGTCCGATTTGGTCATGGGAGCGATATTGTTCTCCACCTGGCAGCCGACCATGCAGGCGCCGCAGCCGGTGCACTTGTCAATATCTATGACCATGCCCCACTTGATTTTGAATTCTTTAACTTGCATGTCGGTTCCCCCTAGATTTTGGCGACGTTCACAGTGGAACCGGCCCATGTGGAGGCGCCAGCGGCAGCCTCGGAGCTCACCGTGAGGATCTTGTAGACATTATCGCCCTTCCCCTTCGAGAACTCGTCGCCGACGGTGTGGCCCATTCCGAGCGGAGCAGCCACGGCACCGGTCAGGACGCCTTCGAAGATTTGGACCAGGGCGGCGCAATCGCCGTTACCGCCGGAGAGCTTGACCTTGGAGCCAACGCTCACGCCGAGCTGCTTTGCAGTGGCGGAGTTCATCATCACCACCATGTTGTCGCCGAGCAACTGATTGTTGCTGATGGTGCACGGTGCGTTGGGGGTGGTAGCCTGATTGGCCGTACCGACGTTGAGCAGGGTGTAGGGGATGAGCCCCACGCCGCCGGAACCCTTGACGGGAACAGCGGCCTTGCCCAGGACGTTGGCGGCCAGGCCGGCAGCGACCGGAGTATCACCGGCAACCACGTAGGCGGAACCTTCGGTCAGCGAATCCATGTCCGCACCGACGGCTTCGGCCTTGGCTTCCAGCACTTCCTCGAAAGTCTCGAAGCCGAGATCGGCCAGACCGAGAATGAAGGTCGCCGCGCAGGCCGCCTTGACGGACGGCTTGGAGACCGGCACGCCCAGAACGTACGTCGCGTTGGCGACGCCGTAGGGGTTGGCCAGGTCGTCGAACCGCTCGTAGGCGTGCAGGGAAGGCAGCACCAGGTCGGCGGAAGCGGTGGTCTCGGTGTTGACGGAGTCGATGGCCACGGTGAAGCCGGCCTTGACCTGCTCGGGCAGGGCGTAGGCGGGGTTGGCCTCGTAGACGAACAGCAGGTCGGCGTTGACGCCTTCCAGGATGTCCTTCTTGAGCATCTCGGAACGGGTCATGGCGGTGGAAACCGCGCTGCCGAACTCGGGAAGGGCCTTCATGGCGCCGCCAAGCAGCAGGTTCAATGCGAACGCTGCGCCGTGGGCTGCCACGGAACCGCCGGGCACGACCACGGGATTGGACGCGGCCAAAAGCATCTTGGCGATTTCGGCCATCTGATCGGCCTTCACGCCGGTGGCGGCTTCGACCTTGGCCGGGCTGTAGTCGTTCATGACCATGGCCTTGAACGCGTCGAAATCGGCCACGTCAACGGCCTTGCCGGCCTGCAGGACGTAGTAGGCCACGCCCAGGGTGAAGGCGGCCATGCCCTCGGCCGGGACCGGCACCCACTTGTCGGTGACGGAAGCGGTCTTGGTCTGCATGGGACCGGCAAAGATGAACTTGCCGGACTCGTTGGCTGCGAAAGCGGCCAGGTTGGCGACCGTCGGGCCCCAGGACTCCAGTGCGTCGGCACCGGCCAGCAGGACCACGTCCGCGCCTTCCAGGTCATAACCGATCTGGCCGGAACCGCCCATCAGGCCGGTCCATGCCTTGTCGGCAGCCTGCATGTCGCAGGGCATCATATAGAAGGCGTCGCTGCCCTTGTCGGCCAGCAGCGCGGAGAAGACCTCGTTCACGGTACCGGTCTGATCGCCGGAGATGACGGCCACGTTGGCACCGGCGGCCTCCAGCTTCTCGGCCACGACTTCCTTGGCCTTTTCCCAGGAAATCTCCTCGCCGTTCAGCATGGGAGCCTTGATACGGTTGGGAGAGTTTTTGACCTGAACGCCGTTGGCGCACAGGGGGCAGACACCGCCGCCCGAAAGCGGGTTGTCTTCGTTGCCGGCAACGGCGAAGGCTTCTCCCGCAACAGTGCGGACCTTCACGGCACAGCCGGATTCACACATCTTGGACACCGCAGGAACACCCTTGACTTCCCCGTACTTCAGCGTGGGAATCCAGGGCCAGTTCTGCGTCCAGATGGATACATCATCAAGGGCGGTCCAGACCGTCGGAGTAAAAAGGATACCGACGGTGGCGCCCACACTCATCTGAATAAAAGCTCTGCGTGCTACGCTCATTTTCAGTACCCCTTTACTTATGGCAGGTGTAGCAGGCGTTGGGCTGGCCCTTGAGGGCGTGGCACCGTTCGCACTTCCACATCTTCATGGTCATCTTGCTGTACCCGGAAAGGATATTCCGCTCGAATGCCGGAGGCACGTCGTTGAGATGGACATCCTTCAGGTGGCACAGATTACAGTTCTGCTCGGGGAATTCCTCGGCCTCGAACACGGACGGATCGACGACGTCGGACAGTTCCTTCTTCAGCTCGGCCATGTCCTCGACGGTCATGTCCTTGTGAGCCGCGTGCGAAAAATACACGTTGTCAGGCTGGTACTGGTAATTCAGCCAGGGAACCTCCTTGCCCTGGATGAGGTACTTGACGACGTACTCACGTTCGGCGGCCAACTTGTCATCGTCGCCGGAAGCCAGATTGTCTTCGATGGCGCCGATTCCGGCCTTCATGATGGCGTCGTAGTCAGACGGGTCGATACCTTCTTCGGCAATGGCTTCCATTGCTTCTTCAGGATCGACGGCGTGACACTCGGCGCACACTTCGTTGGTCGGGAATCCGGCATAAGAGCCGTCATCCCTGAAATAGTGACAACTTTCGCAATCCATTCCCTGTCCATCCACATGCACGGCGTGGCTGAACCAGATAGGCTGTTCGACTTTTTCGAAGAACAGACCCGGGATCACAGCCCACCCCAAGACGCAGGTGGCCAGGAAGCCGATGATAAAGGGAAGAACCCCTCCACACCGTTTCGATGCTTTTCTTTCCTCCATAACCTTTGCCCCATCACTCTAAAGTTAATGTGAAAATCACACCAATTGAACTACGTTTCCATACGGCACCAATCGTTTTCGTGTCAAGAGAATATGAAAATTTTCACGATCTCTCGAAAGCGAAAAACAACTGTCATATCAATCGAATATGCGGCATTATTCACGTATCGGGTTATTTCTCGACCCTGCCGTAGACGTCATCGAATCTAACGATGTCGTCCTCCTCCAGATACGGGCCGCTCTGAATCTCGATGATATCCAGCAACACCTTGCCGGGATTGGCCAGACGATGCTGCGACGCCTTGGGGATGTCCACGAACTGGTTTTCCACCAGGATCACCGGCTTGTTGTCCACCTCAACCTCGGCGGTGCCCGAGACCACCACCCAATGCTCGCTGCGGTGATGATGCATCTGGGAACTCAACCGCGCTCCCGGAAGCACCTGGATACGCTTGATCTTGTACTGCGGCCCCTCTTCCAGCACGGTGTAGTTGCCCCAGGGGCGATGCACCGTGACGTGGCTTTCCACCAGTTGACTGCCCTGCTCCTTGAGGGCCGCCACCACGTCTCGCACCGCCTGGACGTGCGGCATGGGACAGGTCAGGGTGGCGTCCCGCGTCTGGACCATAATCATATCAGATAGGCCAACGGCGGCCAGCTTGCCGCCCTCGCTGATGAGCAGGGAGTTCCTGCAGTCGATGGCCAGGACGTCGCCCTTGATCACGTTGCCGTCGGCGTCCTTGTCTCCCAGCCGGTACATGGCCTCCCAGCTGCCGAGGTCGTCCCAGTCGAAACCGGCCCGGACCACGGAGATGTTGTCGATCTTTTCGACCACGCCGTAGTCCACGGAAATATTCGGGATATCGCGATATCCCTCCACCAGGGGCTTTTCCTCCCGGGCCATCCACCAATCCCAGAGTTGCGGCTCGCACCGGGCCACCTGGGTCAGGAAATGACGGGCCGAAAAGAGAAACATCCCGGAATTCCAAAGATGACTTCCTTCCTGGATGAACCGGGTGGCGGTCGCATAGTCCGGCTTCTCCACGAACCCGTCCACGGTATAGGCGTTCTCCCCCAGCTCCGTTCCCAGGGCGATGTAGCCGTAGCCGGTCTCCGGCTTGTGCGGCTCCACCCCGAAAGTGACGAACTTCTTCTCGGCGGCCAGGCGGGAGGCGCGTTGCAGGTCCCGGACCCACGCACCGGTGTCCCGGACCAGATGGTCGGACGGAAAAACCGCGGCCAGGGCGGACTCGTCTTCCATGACCACCCTGTCCAGGCCGAGCATGATGGCGGGCAGCGTGTTCCGTCCAAGGGGCTCGGCAAGGACCTGGCCCTCCAGGGCCGGGTCGATGACCGCCGCCTGCTTGCGCACCTCGAAGACGTGCTCCTCGTTGGTGACGATCCAGATGCGGGAGGGAGCAAAGGCTTCCAGCACGCGGGAAACCGTCTGCTGCAACAGGGTGGTCTCCCCGCCCAGGACGAGAAGCTGTTTGGGCATCAGGTTCCGGGACAGGGGCCACAGCCGGGTGCCTGAGCCCCCGGCAAGTATGATGGCATGGCACGGCGCGGCAAAACCGTCCCGGCTCATTTCGGCGTCGGACATGAATTAATCCTCATAAATGAAAGGAGAGTCGAAATCGGCCAGCCTCGGGAGCCGCTTGTCCTTTTCGGACATGACGGGCTCGCGCCCCCGCAGGGCAACCGCCCACTCCATGGCGATGTCGGGATCGTCCCAGACGATGCCGCCCTCGGTCTCGGGGGCGTACGGCGCGTCGACCTTATACTGGAATTCGGTGTCGGGCATGATGGTCACATACGCATGGCCGAAGCCGTGCGGGATGAACATCCGCTTGAAGTTGGCGGCGCTCAGGATGACGTGCCGCCACTTGCCGAAGGTCGGCGAACCCTTTCGCAGGTCCACGACCACGTCCAGGACCGCGCCGCGGGTCACCCAAACCAGTTTGGCCTGTGCCGCAGGGGGCGCCTGGAAGTGAAAACCGCGCAACACGCCGACATCCCTTGAGTAAGCGTGGTTGTCCTGAACAAACTCGCAGTCGATGCCGAGCTTCCCGAACGCTTCCCTGCTGTAGCTCTCCAGGAAAAAACCCCGCTCATCCTGGAACACCCTCGGCTCCAGGACGAGAAGGCCGGAAAAACCCGTTTCGTGAACCTGCATTCGCCTCTCCTTGTGAAATGACAGGTGACTGATGTTCCTGTAGCCGAGTTCCGCTCCCGGCACAAGCCCGCGCCCGGTTTACAGATTCCGTGAAAGAAAAAAAACGGTGTTCAGGTTCACATTTCTTCGACAGTTTGCTAGTCCCTATTCCCAGAGAGGGCAATCACACTACCCAAGGACGAACCGAATGAATTTTCTCGATATCATTCTCATCTGCATCGTCGCCCTGTTCCTCCTGCGCGGATTCTTCCGCGGATTGGTCCAGGAAATCCTGTCCCTGATCGCCGTTGTCCTGGCCGTGGTCCTGGCTTCCAACTTCGACCACCTGCTCCAGCCGCACCTGGCGCTCTACATCGACAGTGAGATGACCGTTGGCGTACTGTCGTATTCCATCATATTCGTGGGCACCCTGATTCTGGTCTGGCTCGTTGCCAAGCTCATAAGGACCATGCTCGAGATCACCCTCCTCGGCTGGGTCGACCGGACCGCAGGCGGCGTGTTCGGCCTGCTCGAAGGCGTACTCATCGGCCTGATCGGACTCATGTTCCTGCAGACGTTCGCCCCGAATTCGGACATCCTCACCCAGTCGGCCATCGCGCCTCAGGCCCAGCACCTTGTTGACAAGCTCGGGGAATACATCGACATTCCCAACCCGCAGGAGGCCCTTGATTCCGCAAGGGGCGTCCTGGGAATCGACGAGGGCGACACGGCCGAATAGGTCCGGGCGTCCGACACACTCTCATCTTCCGAAGGAGACCTCGCCATGAGCGATCACCATGACGCCGCAGCGGCCATGCAGGAACTTCTCGGCGTCATCGACGCCCTGCTCGCGCCGAACGGCTGCCCCTGGGACAAGGAGCAGACCCCCCGCTCCATGTGCGACTACCTGGCCGAAGAGACCTTCGAACTGATCGAAGGCATCCGCCAGGGCGACGCGCGCGAGGCCATGGAAGAGCTGGGCGACGTCATGTTCATCATCCTGTTCATCGCCACCCTCTACGAGCGGGACGGCGCGCACACCCTGGCCGAGTCCATCCGATACAGCGCGGCCAAGATGATCAGCCGTCACCCGCACGTATTCGAGGACGCGCAGACCAAGGACGTCAACGCCATCCTCGACACCTGGGAAGCCATCAAACGCGAAGAAAACAAGAAGACCGGCAGGAAAGGCGTATTCGATTCCCTGCCCGGCGGGCTGCCCCCCCTGCTCAAGGCATACCGCATCAACTCCAAGGCCGCCCGCAACAAGTTCACCTGGGATTCGGACGAGGCCGTGGAGGCGCAGCTCGAAGGGGAATGGAAGGAATGGAAGGATGCGCAGGCAGCAGGCGACGCCGAGGCCTCCGAGGAGGAGTTCGGCGACTACCTGTTCACCCTGGTCGAACTCGGTCGGCGCAAGGGCATCAAGGCCAACTCGGCCCTGGCCTTTGCCAACCAGAAATTCCTGAAACGCTTCGGCATGATGGAAGAGCTGGCCGAATCACGCGGCATGTCGCTGCCCGACCTGGACCTGGACGCCATGAACGCGCTCTGGGACGAGGTGAAGGAAGACGGCTCCCTCTAGCGGAAGACATATTTCAAAACGTAAAAGACGGCGACACCTGCGCCGATGCCCGTGTACATCAGGACTCACGGCACACAGCTTTTCTTGAGCTTCCAGGCCAGCCCCCCGGCCACGGCGATGCCCACCGCCAGGGCAATGACCGCCATCAGGACCTCATTCATGATTTCCCTCCCCTCATCAAGGCCATCCGGTCCGACCGGAGCCGAAGACCACATGCAGGATGTAGTACAGCGCAAAAATCGATCCGGCGACGGCCAGCAACAGGTACGGCAAGGTCAGCTTGGGCCGCTGCCAACGGTACAGCAGGACACCGACCCCGAGACTGGCGACGACCGCCATCACGAAAAAACCGACCTCGAAAGACATAAGCCCTCCATGACCAAGGCATAACCCGGCCCGGTTTTTTTCTCAACATCGCCCTAAAGATATGGAGGATACCGTCGATATGGCGGATAGGCGTTATTTCCGGCCTATTGGCTAGGGAGGGTACACTTTATGACCATGGCACTCGGCGGTCTTGGAGGCTACACGCCTTTTGATCAAGAGACATTCGGCGCCGCCGTGGTTTCCAAGACCCTGGACTACATGAACGATTCAGGCAGTGGCTCCAGCCTCGCCCCGGTGGACAAGGTCTCCGCCGAAGCGTCGCTCGTTTCCAAAACCTTGGACTACATGAACCCCGGGTCCTCGTCGGAAGACAAGACCGGCATGGCCCAAAGCTATGACTTCCAAACCAGCGTCCTCGGCGGACACGCCAAAGGCATCGTCGTCGACGCCATCATCTAACCAACCGGGGATAACGCCACGAAAAGGAAACCCCGCCCTTCTTCGCAGAGGGGCGGGGTTACTTTTCACAGCCGTTGGGCCGGTCAGTATTCCATGGCGTCCAGGTCCACGCCGAACTGCTTCCACTGAGCGTCGGCCAGCTCGTTGGCGCGGGCGACCATCTCCTCCTCCCACGGCTCCAGTACCAGGGTCTCGGCCACCAGTTGCCAGATGTACTTCACCTCGTATTTGTAGTCAGTGTAATACTTGGGGATACGCTTCATGATCTGGTCCCGGCAGTTTGAACAGCCGACCACCACCACGTCCGCGCCGGTGCGCTTGATCTGCTCGTACTTGTGCCGGGCATGGTGCGCGGACTCGTCCTCGAAGGGCATGGGCCACATGCCGCCGCCCGCGCCGCAGCAGTAATTGAGTCCCCGGCTCGGCGTCATGTCCGCGAAATCGTCCACGCACTGCCGGACGATCCACCTGGGCTCGTCGTAATACCCCTTGCCGAAATGGCGCGCCAGTTCCCGACCGTGCTTACAGGAGTCGTGCCAGGTGAACCGCTTGCCCGCGTTGACCGACTTGTCGAGCTTGATGCGCCCCTCGCGGATGACCTGAACAAGATAGTCGTAGAGATAGGTGAACCCCACCTCGTTGTTGGGGTCCTCGACGACACACGTTTCCATCCCCTTGCGGCAGCCGTAGGACCCGCCGCCGCAGTCCGGCATGATCATGCGCTCGATGTTGTACTTCTGCATGAAGTCGATCTTGCGCTTGGCCAGTTTTCTGTTGGCCGCGTAGTTGCCCGTGAACAACGCCCAGTCCACGGCCTCCCACCCCTCGCTCGGCACGGTCCAGTCCTCACGGGCGGCATAAAATATTCTCCACCACCAGAATTGGTCTTCGAAATCGCCGTAAACTTCCTTGGAGTTGGGGAAAAACAATAGGGGCTGTACCAGATAACTAGCCCATATGCTTCTTAACCCACTGTTTCAACTGTTTAAGTTGCCTTCGCGGATTGCTGTTGTTAAAGCGCCACTCGCATTCCTTCAAAAAGAGATGGAAATGCTTGGTAGGAATGCCGTTGAATTTTCTCATGTGGCGTTTGGCTTGGTTCCAAAAGTTCTCAATCCCATTGATGTGATTCTGGCTGTCGGCGAACAACTTGGAGTGGTTGATCCTGAAGTGCTTGAATTCGGACACATCGAGGACATTGTAGCCGTACCAGCAATCTGAGTAAACAACGCTGTCGGGCTGGATCTTCTCCTGGATAATCGGCATCAGCGTTTTGCCTTTGGCGTCGGGAATCACCTGTGTGTGTACCTTCCCGCCCCTTTTAAGGATCCCGAACACGGGCACTTTCCCTGCGGCCCCACGACCTCGTTTGCCCTTTCGCCTGCCGCCGAAATAGCTTTCATCGACTTCAAATTCGCCGAAAGCCATTCCTTCGTTGGCCTCTTCTTCGGCTATAATTTCACGAATCCGGTGAAAGTAATACGCAGCCGTTTTGAAGTTCACGCCGACCAGATCAGCGGCACATCGTGCTGTTGTCCCGGCTACAAAATGCTCAATCAAACGGAGCTGCTTCTCGCGACCTAAACGGCTCTTTCGCATTGCCATACCGATACCCCAACGGAGTTATCTGGTACAGCCCCAAACAATATCCTGGCGTTCGCCTTGTCCACCGGAACATAGAAGCCGGGGCACTCCTCTGCCATATCCACCCCCAGCTCGGCCATGCCTTCCAGGTATTCCTCCCTGGATATGGCCAGGTTGTTGCCGGTATCCACGTTGTTCTGCATGCCCTGATGCAGGGTGCCCGGCACCTTGTCGCGGTCGCGCAGGGACTTCATGTGCGCCATGACCGCCGGGATGTCGATGCCCATGGGGCAGGAGTAGGCGCACCGCCCGCAACCGGTGCACAGCCAGGGGAAATTGGAATCCACCACCTCGTCCACCATGCCGTAGGCAAGCATGCGCATGGCCGTGCGCGTGTCCCACCCCTCCATGCCGGGCGTCCCGGTGACCGGGCACCCGTTGGAACAGGTCCCGCAGGACATACAGGCGCTGAAATCGAACTTGTCGAGGAATTCCCGGACGTCCGGGTTCATGGGCTTGGGCATGACCGTCATGACTCACTCCTTGGCGCGATGTACGCGCGTTCGGTTCTCCGGGAGCGGACAACCGCTCCCGGAGAAGGTTCCCTACGCGCAGGATCGATGACCGGGCCCCCACCCGGGGGCCCAGGTCATGACCGCTGCCTCGGGACGGTCACAACCCTACGTTCTTGAGGTCCTCGCCGAGATATTCCCGCTCGTTTTCCCCCAGTATGCCCAGGGAGAGGCAGATGAGCGTCCACAGATGGACCACGGGGAACCCGGCTTCGTAATGTTCGCTCAGATCATGGATCTGAGAATGGCAGTTGTGGCACGGGGCGATACAGTAATCAGCCTTGGTCCGAAGAATCTGATCAAGCTTGATCCTGCCGTACTGCCTCCTCTCTTCGGCGAATCCCGATTGCAGGAATCCGCCGCCGCCGCCGCAACAATAGTTGTTTGACTTGTTGGGCCACATGTCGATGAAGTTCTCTTCGCCGACCACGGACCTGACCACGAACCGCAGGTCCTCGGCCACCGGGTCATGCAGGGATTTGCGGACCAGTTGGCAGGGGTCCTGGACCGTGAAGGTCACGCCCAGGTCCTTGTTCCAGTCGGAATTGACCGGCAGCTTGCCCTCGCGAATCCACTTCGCATACAGGCGGATGATGGACTCCATCCCGAAACTGTGCTCAACATTGAACTTTTGCAGTCCGGCCCGGACTGCGTAGAATTCGTGTCCTCACTCGGTGTTGAGCCAGACTTTGCATCCCAGGTCCTCCACAGCCTGGGCCTTGTTCCGGACCACCTTTTCCCATGACTCGTCGTCGGCCAGGAACATGCAGTAGTTCTCGGCGGCCCACCCCTTGGTGGAATAGGTCCAGTCCGCCCCGACCAGATGGAGAATCTTCCACAGGGGGACCATCTCGTCCGGCTCGGTGACGGGTTCGCGCGAGTTCTGGTTCAGGAAGTAGTATGCCCCCTTCTTGTCGATGGGCGCCTGCAGGTTTTCCATGCCCGGCTGTTCCTCGCGCACCTCTTCCAGCACATCCTCGATGACGAACTTGAAGTCCTCGCTGGACGCGCCCATGGCGCTGTTGCCCGACGTGTTCAAAGCCTGCTCGCAGGAGCCCAGGATGCCCTTGGGGCGCTCCTCCCTCGGCCAGGACTGCCGGGTGTAATAGACCAGCTGCGGGATATCCACCCCCATGGGGCAGGCGTGCACGCACCGTCTGCACATGGTGCAGAGCCAGACCCACGGCGTGGACCTGATTTCCTCCTCCTGCCCCAGAAGAGCCAAGCGGAGGAACTTGCGCGGATCCATGCCGTGCATGCCGGTGGCCGGACACCCCGAGGAACATGCGCCGCAGGTCAGGCACATGCTCAGGTTGCCATCTTCCGGCAGCAAACCCTTGACCTTGTCAACTAATTCAGACTGCTTCGGTTCGACCAGCAGTTCCGCTGCTTCGCCCATGGCTCACTCCTTTCAATCGTTTGCCGCAGGACATTCCGGGGGCGGCCTTCCGCCCCCGGAACGGTTTATATCGTTCAGGGCCAGTCATCGGGTCCGGCAGGCGACCCGACTAGACCGCTGCTTCGGCTTCCGCCTCGACCACCTGACCGGTCTGGTCGTACATGAGGCCGCACCGCAGATCGAAGAAGCGGTTGACGCTCATGGTCGGACACGGCGCATTGAGCGCCACCTGGGTAACGGTGGAGCCGAGGAACGCCTTGTCCGGGTCGCTTTCCTTGGAGTGGTGGGCCATTATGATCAGGTCCGCATCCTGCTGCCGGGCAAGCCGCAGAATCTCCATGGCGGGCTCGCCGACCTCGACCTTGTAGGAATGACCCTGAATGCCGTCCATCCGCCCTTCGTAGGCCTTTTCCAGCCGGGTCATGCACTCGCTCTTGCCCGGACCGCCGGGCTCGGTGACGTGAATGAGAACCAGGTTGGCCTTGTACTGGCGGGCCATCTGGCCGCCATAGGCCACCGCGCACTCGGCCTGGTCGGAGAAGTCCGTGGCCACGATGATGTTCTGGAACAGCGGCTCCTTGCAGTCCACGTCCTTGCACACGATCATGACCGGGCACCGGGCGCGCTGGCTTACGCGCTCGAGGGTGGAGCCCGCCATGCCCCACATCTTGGCGCGCTTTTCCTCGTATTCCTTGGTGTGCGGGCCCATGACGATGAGGTCCGTGTTCTTCTGCCGGGCCAGCCGCAACAGTTCGTTATGCGGAATTCCGGCCACCACCTTGATCTGCGAGTCCGGGATGGATTCGAGATACTTGCCGTACATCTGGGTCATCCGTTCCTGAAGCTGGCCGGTCTCGCCGGACGGCTCCAGGGTCTCGATGGAGCCCCAGCCCTGCTCCATGCCCGCCACGTGGGTCAGGTAGAGCTTGGATTCGAACTTGGTGGCGAACTCGGCCGCTGCCTTGACCGCGCACTCGTCGATACCGGTGGGCGTGACACCCACAATGATGTCCTTAAACATGACTTGCCCCCTTTTCCTTGAAGGTTATCCGTTCATACCTGCCGTTTCTGCATCGGTTTCGGGCTCGGGAACCGCCCACGCCCGGGTCTTTATGTCCTGCCTGACCGACGGGGTCAGGGTCAGGTTCTTGTCCAGCTGCATGGCCTTCTGGTCCAGCCCCAGGGCCAATCCCATCAGTTGGGTCAGATACAGCACCGGCACCGCCTTGCCGCCCGCCTTGACCGCCTTGTCCTGGTAGGCCTCCAGGTTCATCTGGCACAGCGGGCAGACCGTGACGATGGCGTCCGCGCCCTCGGCGTCGGCCAGGATCGCGGCCACGGATTTGACGGCCACTTCCGGGTGGGCCACCATCAGGGACGCCCCGCAGCACCGGTTGGACATGGACCACCGGAACACCTCACCGCCCATTGCGGTGATGAACGGCTCCATGGACACGGGCTTGCCCGGATCGTCGAAGACCGGATAGGGCCGCAGGATCTGGCATCCGTAATAGGGCGCGATCTTCATGCCCTTGAGTGAGTCGGTGACCTTCTGCTCCACGATCTTTGCGCCCACGTCGTTCTTGAGGACGTCGATCAGATGTCGGACCCGGACGTTGCCGCCGTAGGTCAGCCCCGAAGCCGCCAGGACCTCGTTGAGCCGGGCGTGGAGATGCCGGTCGCCCACCACCTCCCGGTTGACCTTGTAAAGATTCAGGTAACAGGCCGCGCACGGCGCCAGGACGTCGATACCGTCCATCTCCTGCTCCACGATGGCCAGGTTGCGGGCGGGCAGCACGTAGTTCATGAGCTCGCTCACAGGCTCGGCCGCGCTGGCCCCGCAGCAGGTCCAGTCGGGAATCTCTGTCAGCTCCGCGCCGAGCCGTTCCATGACCGCCCGGGTGGAGATGTCGAACTCGCGGGCGCTCTCGGTCAGGGAGCATCCGGGATAGTATGCATACTTCATCACAACCCCTCCATTTCACGCGCCTTGGCGAACAACGGCTTGAGCACGCCCCCCTGCCCCCTGGACGGGAGGTGGACCTTGCCCTTGCTCAGCATCTTCATGCCCAGCGGCAGGAAGGCGAGCGGCACTGTCGGGCTCTTCCGCTTGAGGAAATAGCGCTGCATCATGCTCGTCTCCTGCACCCGGCCGTGGGCCTCGACATCGTCCATGAACGCCTCGTAGAAAGCGCTGTTCCTGCGGGCTGCGGCACTGCCGTCCACCCTGGCCAACCGCTTCAAGGCGGCCATGGCAGAGGTCAGCTTGAGGCCGCGCGGACACCGCAGCGTGCACATGTAGCAGGATGAGCACATCCAGAATGTCCGGCTCTCCAGAATCTCGTCGAGCATGCCGAACTGGATCATCCGCCACATGGCCCTGGGGGTCACGTCCATGGCATGCCAGTTGGGACAGGACGCCGTGCAGGTGCCGCATTGCATGCACGCCCCCACGGACTCCCGAAGCCCCCCCAGAATGGACTGGTATTCCTCCGAAGCCGGACTCCATGTCTTCCTGACTGGTTCGCTCATGAGTCACTCCTTGCACTCTTGTCTTCCATTCTTCAGCCGGCTCAGGCCGGTTCTTCCAATGCCGCGTCGATGACGGACATCATGGGCCCGTCGTGGAATCCGGTCAGCACGGTGGCGCTGTTGGGACAGACCGCCGCGCAGGACCCGCAGCCCTGGCACAGGATTTCGTCCACCACGATCTTTTCCTCGGTCATGTCCAGGACCCGCGCGCCGTACGGGCAGGCCGCGACGCACGCCTGGCAGAGCGAACACAGGGAGTGCCGCACCGAGGCCACAACGGTCTCGCGGGCGATCTTCTCGGCGTTCAGGATGCGCAGGGCGCGCTGGGCGGAGGCCTTGGCCGAACTGATGGTCTCGTCCATGCGCCGGGGAGCCAGGCCGATGCCGCAGGCGAATACGCCCTGCTTGAGGAAATCGACGGGACGCCACTTGAAGTCGGCCTCCTGATAGAAGCCGTCCTGATCCACGGTCACGTCGAAGACCTCCAGCAATTCCTCCACATCGTTGGGCTCGATGCCGCTGGACAGGGAGAGAATATCCGGTCGAATCTCGATCTTCCTGTTGAGGATGGGATCAAACCCGGCGATCACGGGCTGGTGGTTCTCCTCGAACGTCACCTTGGGCGCGGTCTCGTCGTCGTACCGTATGAAGATGGCCCCGGCCCTGCGGGCCTGGGTGTAATATGTCTCCATGAATCCCTGGGTCATGATGTCGCGGTAGAAGACATAGATAGCCAGGTCGGGATTGCGCTGCTTCAGGTTGAGCACGTTCTTGAGCATCTCCGGACAGCAGACCTTGCTGCAGAAGGTGCGCTCCTCGCCCTCGTTGCGCCAGCACTGGATCATGGCCACAGACTTGATGGCCCCGGCGTCCAGCTGGCCGGTGGCGAGCTGCTCCTCCAGGGCGAGGTGGGTCATGACGGTCTTGTGCACGCACAGGCCGGACTCGTAGACCTTGGCCTCGTGGCCGCCGGTGGCCAGGATGGACACGCCGTGCTCCAGCTGGAACACGCCGCGCGGACTGGCGATGGCGGACCGGAACCGGCCCGCGCTGCCGCGCGAGAGGACCACCCTCGAATCGGTGAACGCCTTGATGTTGGGATGCTTCTCCACCTGGGCTATGAGCTCCTCCATGTACTTGCGCGGGTCCGAGCCGTCGAGCTGGGTGTGCAGCCGCATGGCCGTGCCGCCCAACTGCTCCTCGGTCTCCACCAGGCACACGCCGTACCCCTGGTCCGCGATGGCCATGGCGGCAGTCATGCCGGCCAGGCCGCCGCCCACGACCAGGGCGGATCGGGCCACGTCCACGGTGACCGCCGGACCGGACGGGTCCGCGCCCTGCAGCCGGGCCACGGCCGTGGACAGGGTGGAATAGACTTCCTTCTCCGCCCGGGCCCTGCACGCCTCGTCACCGGCCCCGCAGGCCGAGTCGAAGGTGGAGGTGTAGATATCCACCACGTCCATGAGGGCGGGGTTGAGGCCGATGGCCCTGCCCAGCTCCTTGAGCCGGGGAATATAGGCGTACGGCATGCACGCCCCGATGAGGATGCGGTTGGGCTTGTATTCCAGGGCGGCCTCCTCGATGTCCTTCCATCCCTGTGGGGTGCAGGCGCTGCCCACGGGCATGACCTTGCACACGGAATGGACACGGGCCATGCGCTCGCTCACTACTTCCAGATCCACGGCCTGCTCCAGGGTGGGACAGGAGGCGCAGATCGCCACCAGGGTCCGGGCCGGGTCGCGCGACACGTCCGGGTACTCCGGCTCGGACTCTGTTTCGATGCCCGCCAGCACGTCGTAGGCCTTGATGATGCGCGAGGCGGCCTGGGCCGCGGCCCCGGCCTGGATGACCGACTCGGAGATATCCCGAGGTTCCCCGAAGGCTCCGGCAGCGAACACGCCGACCTTGCTCGTCTTTTCGGACGCATAGGGCTGGGTTTCCAGGAAGCCCCACCGGTTGAGGTCGACACCCATGGTCAGGGCGAACTTGTCGGTGTCCCTGGGCGGACGCACGCCGGCGGCCAGCACGATCATGTCGTAGGTCTCGGACAGCAGCTCCCCGGAATCGGTCAGGTAGTCCACCCGGAGGCTCTGGCCGTCGTCCGCCGGGAAGATGGTGTGCGGACGACTGCGCACGAACCGCACGCCCTGTTCCTTCTCGGCGTTGCGGCGGTAGCGCTGGTACCCCTTTCCGGAGGTACGCATGTCCATGTAGTAAATGGTGGTGTCCATCTCGCCCCCGGTCATCCGCTTGGCAAGCAGGGCCTCCTTGATGGAAAACATGCAGCAGATGCCGGAACAGAAGTCCGCGTTCTTCTGGACGTCGCGCGATCCCACGCACTGAATCCAGGCGATCTTCTTCACGGGCTTGCCGTCCCCGGGCCGCAGGAGCTTTCCGCCCGTGGGGCCGGTGCCTGACATGAGCCGCTCGAACTCCACGGCGGTCAGCACGTTGGGATGGTCATAGGCCCAGATGTCGTTGCCGCCCTCCGGGTCCATGGCCGGGGTGTAGCAGTCGAATCCGCCCGCCAGGACCACGGTCCCCACTTCCAATTCCTCGGAGGAGTCGGACAGGATGCGCATGTAGAGCTTGTCCAGCCAGGGCACGAAGCGCTTGCTCGTGAACGGCTTGACCAGGTACTCCCGCGCGCCCTGCATGACCAGGTCGGCGGCGGTCTCTTCGTGGCCGGAATCGGCCATGACCACCACGGGCAGGTCGGGGCGCAATTCCCGGCTGCGGGTCAGCAGCCGCTCGGCGTCCATGTCGTTCAGGTTCATCCCCAGCAGGAGCAGGCCGAAACTCTGTTCCGAAGCCAGCGCGTCCACCGCCTCCTGGCCCGACCGGGCAAAATGAAGCGGGAAGTTCTGCTCCTCGAGTTCGGCCTGCATGAATTCCGCCAGTTCCGGATCGCGGTCGGCGACCAGGATGTGGAAATCCTTGCGCTCCTCCACCTTGAAGTCGATGGCTCCGGTGGGGCACGCGTCATGGCACTTCCAGCAGCGTATGCAGTTGTCCAGGTCCAGCACGTAGTGGTTGGGGATGGCGTAGGGCACGGGCAGGTACACGGCGGGCCGCTCGGTCAGGCCCGCGTTGAACTCGCTGGGCACCCGCACGGGGCAGACCTCGGAACACCTGCCGCAACTGACGCACTTTTGCGGGTCGATGAGCGTGGACTTCCGCGTCAGGGAGACCAGGTACTTGCCGGGCTCGCCCTCCATCTCCCCCACTTCGGTGGACAGGTAGATATCGATATTGTCGTGGAACAATCCCTTGCGCAGGCAGAACTGGCTGGACGAGTCCCGCGACATAAGCGGCAACATCTTGCACATGCCGCAGTGGTCGGATGGGAACTGGTGGTCGAGCTGGGCGAGTATCCCGCCATGGCTGGGCCGACGGTCGATGAGCGCCACCTTGTGGCCCGTGACCGCCAGGTCGAGCGCCGCCCGGATGCCTCCGATGCCCGCTCCGACCACCAATGCGCCGTATTGCTTTCTCATGACGTCCTCCTGGGAAGCCGCGTGTTAGGCCATGTGGGAAACCGTTTCCTGGAACTCGTCTTCCTTGAACACCGACAGGGGCGGCGACTCGTCCAGGCTGCGGCCCGGCACGTAGTCGAAACTCTCCTGAGTGCGTGCGGAAACAGTCCGGAACAACTCCATGACCGGAATGTCGTTGGGACAGGCGTTGGAACACTGGCCGCAGCCGACGCAGGCCGTGGACATGTGCGCCATGCGGGTCAGATGGTAGAAGACGGTGTCCGTGGGCAGCTTGAGGCTGCCCTTGCGCTTGGCCCAGCCCATGTACTGCCACGGCTTGTGCTCGAACACGTCGGTGTTGAAGACGCACTCCTTGCAGTAGCAGACCGGACAGGCCACACGGCAGTTGTAGCAATTGACGCAGGCCGACAGGTACTCGGACAGATCGGTCAGGGTGCCCGTTGCGGCGCTGGTTTGCTTGAACATCTCGTCGCGGGCGGCGGTGCGCTTGGCGACCATGGCCTCCAGGGCCTTGTCGCGCCCGTTGGTCGACTCGATCTCCGGCAGCCCCAGCCCGTTGAGCAGGGACTCGCCGCGTGCGCTGGTGGCCATGACCGGGATGTGATCGGACAGGTCCGCCCCGGCCACGCCGATGACGATATCCGCATTGGTCGGCGCGGGATATTCGCACGTCTTGCAGGCGGGAGCGATGTCCACGCCTCCGTTGGCGGTCAGCTTGTGGAACTCGAGCGTCTTCTCGAAGGCGTCGCCGTCGCCCCGGAACTGGTTGTAGGCCACGTTGTCGAACGCGCCCATACAGTCCATGCCCACCAGGATGAGGTCTTCCATGGACCCCTGGTTGAGCTTGACCAGCTCCACGAACGCCCGGATCTCGCAGGGCCGCATGACCGCGGCGATGCGCTCGCCGGTCTGGCCCCTCGTCAATCGGGACAAAAGCTTGGCCGAGTTCATGGGAAATGCCGGAGCCAGCGGGTCCGCACCCGAAAGCTGTTCCGGGTCCGTGACCAGGGTCGGCATGGGCATGCCCTTGCCGAACAGGTGCACGGGCACCATGATCCCGCCCAGCGACTCGTTCTCCAACAACCCGCGCAGGAAGCCCTGCAAGGCCGGAATCGGGCCGGAACCGTCGATCTGTATCTTTGCGGTGGTCGCCATGACACGCCCTCCTTGGGTCGCCTAGACCACGGCCATGGAACGTGCGTCCATGGGTCCGAGCTCTCTGATTTCATTGATGAAGTTGTTGACCGTCGCGGCAAACTCGTTGCCCTCGCTGGCCCCCACCCAGGTCAACTTGACCCGTTCCCTCTCGATGCCGAACTGGGGCAGAATCTCATTGAGCAGCTTGACCCTGCGCCGCGCCTTGTAGTTGCCGTTGATGTAGTGGCAGTCGCCGGGGTGGCAGCCGGACACCAGCACCCCGTCCGCACCGGACAGGAGCGACTTGACGATGTACTTGGGGTCCACCATGCCGGTACACATCATGCGGACCAGCCGCAGGTTGGGTTGCTGCACCATCCTCGAGGTCCCGGCCAGGTCGGCGGCGGTATAGGTGCACCAGTTGCAGACAAAGGCCAGTATGGTCGGTTCGAACTCTTGACTCATGGTTGCCTCCTCATGCCCGTTCCTCGGGTTGGTCTATCTGTACGGGTATCTTCACGGGTTCGGACTCCGGCTCCTCCACAGGCGGCAGCCAATCCGGGATCATGCCGAGCAACCCGTCGATCTCGTTGAATATCTGAGTCTCGTTGAAGTGCTTGATCTGGGCCGCTCCGCTGGGGCAATACCCGGCGCAGGAGCCGCATCCCTTGCACATGGCCTCGTTGATGACCGCAATGTTGCGGCGCTCGTCGAACTCGATGGCCGAGTAGGCGCACAACCCCACGCAGACCCGACAGCCCACGCACACGTCCGGGTTGATCCAGGAGGTGGTCGGCGAGATGGAGACCGTGCCCTTGGCGGCCAGGGCAATGGCCTGGGCCGCGCCGCCCGAGGCGTGGGACACCGCATCCGGGATGTCCTTGGGCCCCTGGCAGGTTCCGGCCAGGAACACGCCGTCCGTGGCCGTGGACACCGGGCCGAGCTTGGGGTGCTCTTCCAGGATGAATCCGTCCTGGCCCTGGGCCACGCCGAAGATGCGGGCCACTTCCGTGGTGTCCTTGCGCGGCTCCATGGCCGTGCACAGGATGACCATGTCCACGGGCAGCCGGATGTTCATGCCGAGCAGGGTATCCTCGCCCACCACGACCAGCTTGCCGTCCTCCTGCACGATCTCGGCGGGGCGGCCCCGGATGAAGGTCACGCCCTCGTCCTGGACCCGCTTGTAGAATTCCTCGTACCCCTTACCGAAACAGCGCATGTCGATGTAGAAATTGTAGACCTTGGTGTCGTGTCCCACCTTGTCCTTGATCAGGTGGTCGTACTTCAGCGCGTACATGCAGCAGGTGCGCGAACAGTATTCGTGGTAGTTCTTGTCGCGGCTGCCCACGCAATGGATGATGGCCACGGACTCCGGCTTTTGGCCGTTCTTCATGACGATCCTGCCCTCGGTGGGACCGACCGCGTTGTTCAGCCGCTCGAACTGGAGCGCCGTGTACACCTCGTCGTACTTTCCGAAGCCGTATTCCCGGATGGGGGTCGGGTCCATGGCGTCGTACCCGGTGGCCAGGACGATGGAGCCTACATGAAACACCTCGCGCCGCTCCTTCATCTCGTAGTCGATGGCCCCGGTGGGACAGATGGTGGCGCAGATGCCGCACTTGTCCTTGGTGATCTTCTTGCAGACGGAGCCGTCGATGACCGGAGTGCTGGGCACGGCCTGGGGCGAATTCCGGTAGATGGCCTTGCGGAATCCCAGCCCCTCGTTGAACTCGCTGAAGGCCTTGGTCGGACACTTCTCCAGGCAGGCGCCGCACCCGGTGCACACGGCCTCGTTCACGTAGCGCGGCTTGCGCAGGACCGTGACGGTGTAGTTGCCCACGAACCCGGTCACCTCCTCCACCTCGGACCAGGTCAGGAGATTGATGTTCGGCTCCTGGCTGACCGCCACCATCTTGGGAGTGGAAATACAGGCCGCGCAGTCGAGCGTCGGAAAGGTCTTGTCGAACTGGGCCATGTGCCCGCCGATGGACGGACTCTTCTCGATGAGGTGGACCTTGTGCCCGGACTTGGCAATGTCGAGCGCCGCCTGGATGCCCGCGATGCCCGCACCCACGACCATGACGTCGGGCAGGACCTCGACCTCGCGTGAAAAGAGTTCCCGGTGTTCTCCCACGCGCTCCACCGCAGCCTCCACGATGTGCCGCGCCTTGGCCGTGGCCTCCTCCGGGTCGGCCGTGGTCCAGGAGCAGTGCTCGCGGATGCAGCAGTGCTGCATGAGATAGGGGTTGAGTCCGGCCCGGGCGCACGCCTTCTGGAAAGTCTTCTCGTGCAGCCTCGGCGAACAGGACGCCACCACCACGCGATCAAGCCCGTAGCGGTGGATATCGTTGATGATCATCTCCTGCCCCGGGTCGGAGCACATGAACTGATAGTCCCGCGACACCGCCACATCCTTGAGGTTGCCCGCGAACGCGGCGACGTTTTCACAGTCGACCTTGCCCGCGATGTTGGACCCGCAGTGACAGACGTAGACACCGATCTTCCTGGCCATGTTCGTTCCTCCTTACACGGAGATCATCGCATTGGTTTTCCGCTGGTAAGCTCCAGGGTCAGCTCCCCCACCAGCTTCTTGAGTTCCTCGTTCTCGGCCGCCAGCTCCGACTCGGACTGCGT
Source organism: Pseudodesulfovibrio portus (assembly GCF_026000375.1). Classification (NCBI taxonomy): domain Bacteria; kingdom Pseudomonadati; phylum Thermodesulfobacteriota; class Desulfovibrionia; order Desulfovibrionales; family Desulfovibrionaceae; genus Pseudodesulfovibrio; species Pseudodesulfovibrio portus. The sequence continues at coordinate 3,276,873 of NZ_AP026708.1, read as the reverse complement.
GCCGGGCAGCCGCTCGAAAATCTTGTGGCAGTTGTCGAGAAAATGCCCCCGCCACTTGTAGTACTGGCCGGGCCGCAGCTCGTGTGTCCGACAGAGGTCGTTTACGCAGCCTCCCATCAGCCCCTCCAAAACGATCTTTGCCTTGGTCTTTGCATCCCATTTGCGCCTCATCAGCCGAACCTCCTTGCCGGTCTTCCCCTGTCTCCCCAGGCGGGTGGTTCCATCATAGAGAGCAGGAGACCCGCCGCTGGTGCCGAATTCTTCCGACTGTCTTCATATGTTCCAGGCAACTCGCTGAATTCGAAGTTCAATGATCCGTTTCACTGGTTCGGCCCGCTTGCGTTCGGACAGCTCTCTTGCTCTCTTAAGACAAGATGCATGCCGAAGTGTGCATATGTGAGTCTTATTGAGATGATAGCCAAGACAGGAGGTGATGCGGAGGGCCACAAACGGCCGTTTTTCAGGCATTTTTCATCTCGCAGGACAAGACGGGTCTTGTCCTGCAAGACTTGTTTAAAACAGATGGAGAGTGGACCGGGGGCCCTGAAATGAAAATCCAGGGAGTTATTGCTCACGCCACTCTCATAGTCTCCAGGGGCTTCGAGCCGGGATTCTGTCTTGCCCGACAAGATTCCACACCGGAAAAGGCGGACTTGTTTTTAATTTAATACAACAATATCAAGGCACAACGGCAATTGCACACTGTTGTGAAAACATGATAGGGTAAGTCCCGGGAAACTCCGGAAGGAGCGTGGACCATGGCCGACATTCTGATCATAGACGGCAACACGGCGTTTGCCGAAGATCTGTCCGGAAATCTGGCGGAACACGGGCTGGAAACTGCCCGTTGCGAAACCCTTTCCCGGGCCATGGGACTCCTGCACACCGGCGACTACAAGGCGGTCCTGCTCGGCGACGACCTGAGCGACGGCGACAGCCTGGACTACCTGTCCACCATCCGGGAAATCCCCTCCTTCCCCGAAGTCATCGTCGTTTCCCGCAGCCGGGACCCGGACGTGGCCGAACGGGCCATCCAGTACGGGGCATGGAACTATGTGACCAAGCCTCCCAACATCCAGCGGCTTCTGGTCCTGCTGGAACGCGTCATCGCCTACCACATCGAACGCCACTCCGGGCAATGCCCGGTCTCCCTCAGACGCCAGGGCATCATCGGCAACAGCCGTCCGCTTCTCTCGTGCCTGGATTCCGTGGCGCAGGCCGCGGCCGGCGAGAGCAACGTCCTTCTCGTCGGCGAGACAGGCACGGGAAAGGAACTCTTCGCCCGGGCCATCCACAAGAACTCGCCCCGGAACAAGCGCCCCTTCGTGGTGGTGGACTGCGCGGCCCTGCCCGACACCCTGGCCGAGAACCTGCTCTTCGGTCACGAACGCGGAGCGTACACCAGCGCGGACTCCACCTCCGTGGGGCTGGTCAAACAGGCGGACAAGGGGACCCTGTTCCTGGACGAGGTGGGAGAACTGCCCATCGGGTTGCAGAAGGTCTTTTTGCGGGTGCTCGAAGGAAGGAGCTTCAGGCCCGTGGGCGGCGTCAAGGAGATTCAAAGCGACTTCCGGCTGCTGGCCGCCACCAACCGCGACCTGGAATCCATGGTCAACAAAGGGGAATTCCGCCGGGATCTCTTCTACCGGCTGCGCGGCATCCGCATCCAGCTCCCGCCGCTGCGGGAAATATCCGAGGACATCAACGAACTGACCTGCAAGTTCATCCAACGCCACTCCAAACGATTCAAGATGTCGTCCAAGGGATTCTCCCCGGATTTCCTGGACGCCCTCATGAATTACGACTGGCCGGGGAACATCCGCGAACTCATCAACACCATCGAACAGGCCCTTTCCCGGGCCGGGAACGACGCCATCCTCTACCCCCGCCACCTGCCCAAGGCGATCCGCGCCCAGGTGGCCCGGCGGACCCTGGAGAAGGACGCCGTCCAGGAACGGCCGACCTGCCAGCCCATCGTGCTGCACGAGGATTTCCCCGACCTCAAGACATACCGCGACAACCAGATCGCCGTAAGCGAGGAGCGGTATCTGCATACACTCATGGAAATGTCCGGCGGCAACATCAAGCATTCCTGCACCCTGTCCGGCCTGTCCAGGGCCCGGTTGTACGCCCTGCTCAAGCACTACGGCATTCAACGCCCAAAATAACGCCCCCATCCCAGTTGCAAATTGACTCCGACGGACATCGGTGGTTGAATACCGCCCACCATTATCAATATGTTCATATAAGCCATGACGCCGAAGCGACAGGAGATACGGCATGCAGCAACTGCCCACGGAAGAAATAGACCGGCGGATAGAACGGTTTCTGGACTGCGATCTTCCGGACCGCCCCACCGCCGACATCGGCTGTGCCCTGAGGGTCGCCGATTTCATGGAGTCCAAGGGATTCGGTTTCCAATTGACGGACATGTGCCCGAACAGCCCTGACCAGACCTTGTGGAAGGCGGTATTCATTACCGCAGATGCGGAATTCGCCGCCGAGGATGTCCGGGGAGCCGTGGCCATCTGCGCGGCGGCCGCAGCCGCCCTTGAAGCGGCTGAAGTGGCCTAGTCCCGACGGAAAACGACGCCATGGTCCATAAAAAGCCCTCATCCGCCCATTACCGGGCCATCCTCGAGTCCATTTCCGACGGCGTCTTCACGGTTGACGGGGAATGGCGGATCACATCCTTCAACCGGGCCGCCGAGGAGATCACCGGCATCCCGCGCAGGGAGGCGCTGGGCAAACGGTGCTCCGAGGTCTTCCGCTCCACCATGTGCACGGATCAATGCTGCCTGCGGGAGACCAAACGAACCGGCAAACCGCTGGTCGGGCGCACGGGCTACATCATCGACGCCCAGGGCAACCGCATTCCCATCAGCCTGTCCACCGCCGTATTGCGGGACGCGGACGGCACCGTCATCGGCGGGGCCGAGACCTTCCGCGACCTCAGCGAGGTGGAGGCATTGCGCAGCGAGTTGGACGGACGGTTCCGCGTAGGCGAACTGGTCAGCCGCAGTCCCCTCATGCAACGCCTCTTCTCCACCCTGGAACCCGTGGCCGCCAGTTCGAGCACGGTGCTCATTCTCGGCGAGACCGGCACGGGCAAGGAACTCATCGCCCGCACCATCCACGAATTGAGTTCTCGCCGGGACGGCCCCTTTGTGGCCGTCAACTGCGGAGCCCTGCCCGAGACCCTGCTGGAGTCGGAGCTCTTCGGCTACAAGGCCGGGGCCTTCACAGGAGCCACTCGTAACAAGCCCGGCCGCTTCGCCCTGGCCGCAGGCGGAACCCTTTTCCTGGACGAGATCGGCAACATCAGCCAGGCCATGCAGGTGCGGCTGCTCAGGGTCCTGCAGGAACAGGTCTATGACCCCCTGGGTTCCGTAACGCCCGAAAAGGCGGACGTGCGCATCGTCACCGCCACCCACAGCGACCTGACGGACATGGTCCGGCAGGGGGCCTTCCGCGAAGACTTTTACTATCGCATCAACATCGCCCGGGTGGAACTGCCGCCGCTGCGGCAACGCAAGGAGGACATACCCCTTCTCTGCATGGACTTCATACAGCATTTCAATGCGTTGCAGGGGAAGCAGGTGGAGGGTCTCAGTTCCGAGACTCTGTCCCTGCTCATGCTCCATTCCTGGCCCGGCAATGTCCGGGAACTGCGCAATGTGATAGAGCGCGCCTTCATCGTCTGTCACCAGGGGTCCATCCTGCCGAGCCACCTCCCGCCCGACTTCCCCGGGCCGGAAGGCCTGGACGGACCGTCCCCGGAAGACTCCCTGCCGGAAGCCGTCAACCGGCTGGAAAAACAACTCATCCTCAACGCCATCATACGATGCGGGGGCAACCGCCTGGCCGCCGCCAAGGAACTGGGCATCCACAAGAGCACCCTGTTCCGCAAGATTCGCCAGTTGTCCATCAAACCGCCTGTCCGCGACGGGCGTTCCTCGCCGGACAGGGAGCAGGCGGAGTAGCGAAACCGCGACTCCTGCATCCATCTGGGTCGCGATATCGCGACCCAAGCCCAAAACCATCTTTTTTCCTCATCAGCTTTCGTCAATCATGACGGCTAATTACCGTCAATCACTCCAGCCCGCACCCTGGCACGGTTGATGCTTTTATCCCTGGCAAGGAGCAGAGCCGACATGAACGCCGCCTTCAGCATATGGGAGGACCGGATAGCACCGGTTTTCGACACGGCGTCCCGACTGGCCGTCGTGACCGGGACGCGGACGGAGGGCCCCCCGCACGTGGTGACCATGCGGTGGACCTCGCCCGTGGAGGTCATCGCCATCCTGCTGGAACGGCACGTGTCCGTCCTCGTATGCGGCGCGATTTCCCGCCCACTCCACGACGCCATCGTCGACCGGAACATCGAGGTGCACCCCTTTGTCACCGGCGAATTGGACGACGTGGTGCGGGCCTGGCGGACCGGCAGGCTGCATGAGGACCGATTCCGCATGCCGGGCTGCGGTCGGGCGAACGGCGTACGCGGAAGGCGCACGCGCCGTCGGGGCGACCGCCGGGACAACGTGCATGCCCCCTTCGGGGCTTCAGCCGTTGCCGGCGGACAGGCCGTTTGCCGCTGCCCACGCTGCGGACGCGAGGTCTTCCACACGCCGGGCGTGCCCTGCTCCGCCAACCGATGCCCGGATTGCCACGCACCACTGGTGCGGGCGTAACCGACAACAAGGAGGCAGACATGCCACGCAGAGATGGTACCGGACCCAACGGTATGGGCTCGCAAACAGGTCGAGGCCTCGGGATGTGCACCGGTGTGAACGCGCCGGGCCTCAACCGGGGTTACGGAGCCGGATACGGCCGAAGAGGCGGTATGCGCGCCCGCAACGGCTACGGCTACGGTCCCGGATTCCGGGGCGGCCGTGGCGGATGGGGCGGCGGTGGCGGATGGTGGGGCGGAACCCCCGACTATGCCGCCGTGTACCCCGACGCCCGCGAATCCCTGGAGGAACGCGCCGCTTTCCTTGAAGCCGAACTGGCTTCCGTGAAACGGCGCATGGAAGAACTGAACGGGGACGACGCCGAATAACGGCTAGCCCCTTACGGCGGTGGGAGGCAAACAGCCTCCGACCGCCTTTCAAACAGACAGGCGCACAATGGCAGACTTAGACACTTTCCTGGACGAACTGCAAAGCACCCTGAACGAACAGACCAAGACCGCATATGGCGAAGAAGCCTTTGACCGATGGCGCAATCCGCCCCATCGCGGCAGACCGTCTGCGGCCAACTGCCAGGGCTCGTCCACCGGGAACTGCGGCGACACCATAACCATATTCCTCCAGATCGAGGACGACACGGTGCGGGACGCGGGATTTCATACCGACGGCTGCGGATCAAGCCAGATCAGCGGGTCCATGGCTGCGGAACTTGCCCTTGGCAAACGGTGTGAAGACCTGCCCGCCATTACCGGGGAGATCGTCCGCGACCGGCTGGGCGGCCTGCTCAAGGACGACGAGCACTGCGCCTGGCTGGCGGCCAACGCCCTGCACGACGCGGTCGGCGACTATTACAAACGCACCCTGCACCACACCGAACAAGCCTGAGAACAGCGGTTCTTAGCGGAGACATCATGACCAAAATCGGCGTCATTCGCTGCGAAAAAAACGAAAGGAAATGCCCGCTCACGGGATGCATCACCAGCCTAACGCAGCAGGCCCAGGGATTTGCATCCTATGACCAAACCCAACTCACAGGCGTCTTCACCTGCCGGGGCGACATGGACGACGTCGCGAACATGGCCAAGATACTGAAGGCCAAGGGAGCCGAAGCCATCCACCTGCCGACATGCCTGTTCGCCAACAAGTCGGACGGCGTCTGGATCATGGAAGGAGGCGGATTCTGCGACCGGATGGAAACCCTGACCGACCGCATCAACGAGGCGGGCCTCCCCTGCGTCAAGGGCACGGCCCACCTGCCCGAAGGATACGTTCCCGAAGTCTGATGCCGACCCGATCATCAACCCTTTCAACCGAGGATATCGCTATGCTCATGACCGACCTGCTGCCCATGGACCAGTGGCTGGCCCTGGAACAAACCCTGCACACCGACTGGGGAGTCAACGCCTGCGCCTACAACGCCGACGGCATGACCTTCACCGGATTCAAGAATTTCGTGAATCCCCTGTGCGCCGAAATCAAATCCCACCCCGAAGGCATCCAGGCCATCTGCTCGGTGGCACACCAGCACATGGCCAAGCAGGCCAAGGCCTCCGGCAACACCGTCATCGAACAATGCGACGGCGGCCTGCTCAAGATATGCACTCCGGTCTTCCACGACGGCGAGTTCGTCGGCATAGTGGGCGGTTGCGGCCGGGTGCCCGAAGATTCGGAGGTGGACACCTTCACCATCCACAAGGCCATCAACGTACCGCTGGACACAGTGGAGACTCTGGCAAAGGACGTGCCCGCCATCACCATGCAACGGGCCCGGGACATGGCCGATTTCCTTGAGGACTTCGTTTCGAAAATCCATTAGTACCACCGAAACACAAGGAGAATCCTCGCAATGGAAACGACCCCGATCATTGACCTGACGTCCTTTCTCGACGCCTGGACAACTGACCCGAACCTGACGAAAAACTGTTTTCTCCAACTCAAGAAGCATCTCGAGACCATGGACGGCGTCCGGTTCGACTTCGTGGCCCGTCCCGGCATCACGTACTCCCTGCGCGCATCCCACGCCAACCAGACGAGGCGCGGCCTGTTCGCCATGGTGGACGTCATCGACGACGACCCCGACGACCGCTGGCTGTCGGTCTGTTTCTACAGGGAACTGGTGGACGACCCCGACGGCCTGGGCGATGAAGTCCCCGGCGGGCTGATGGGTGAAGACGCCCGCTGCTTCGATCTCTACGAATCGGACGTTCCGCTGGTTTCCTACATCAAGGACCGGCTGAAAACCGCCTGTGCGGCCGCATCCACCGAGAATTGACCCCGCCAGGAACGGCACGTGAAAGGGCTTGCCCCGTCGGGGCAAGTCCTTTTTTGCGATCTCCGCCGAATCGGATATTCACGGGTGACATCCCGGGGCGGGCGGGTGTACGATTGTGGACGCGGACGCACCGGAAACGGTCCGACGCGCCCCGACACTGCCGCCAACCGCATCATTTCCCGGAGAGCCCCATGGACAGGTTCAAAGTATACATCACCCGCCGCATCCCGCGCGAGGGCATCGACCTCCTTCGCCGTGTGGCGGACGTGGACATCAACCCGTTGGACGCCCCCCTCGGCAGGGAGGAGCTGCTGGCCGTTGCCGCCGAATACGACGGCATACTGGGCGTGCTGACCGACAAGATCGACGCCCGGTTCATGGACGCGGCCAAAAATCTCAAGGGGTACGCCAACTACGCCGTGGGCTTCGACAACATCGACGTGCCCGAGGCCACCCGGCGCAAACTGCCCGTGTCCAACACCCCCGGCGTGCTCACCGACGCCACGGCGGAATGCGCCTGGGCGCTCCTCTTTGCCGTGGCCCGGCGCGTGGTCGAGACCGACACCATCATGCGCGCGGGCAGGTGGAAGGGCTGGGGGCCGCTCCAGTTCATCGGCGGCGACGTGCGCGGCAAAACCCTCGGCATCGTGGGCGCGGGCCGCATCGGCACGGCCATGGCTCTCATGAGCCGGGGATTCGACATGAAGGTGCTCTACACGAGTTCGTCCGGACGAAAAAACGGGGTGCTCGAATCCGAGTTGTCGGCCCGGCTGGTCTCCTTCGACCAATTGCTGGCAGAATCGGACTTCATCTCCATCCACACCCCGCTCACGCCGCAGACCAAGCACATGTTCGGCGCGGACGCCTTTTCCCGCATGAAGGACACGGCCTATGTCATCAACACGGGACGGGGGCCGGTCATCGACGAAAACGCCCTGGTCGCGGCCCTGCGCAAGGGCGACATCGCCGGGGCGGGGCTGGACGTATACGAGAACGAGCCCGCCATGGCCCCCGGCCTGGCCGGGCTGGACAACGTGGTGGTCCTGCCCCACATCGGATCGGCCACCAGATCGGCCCGGACCGGCATGGCCACCATGGCCGCCCGCAATCTCATCGCCATGCTCAAGGGCCAACGCCCGGAGACCTGCCTCAACCCGGAGATATTCGCCTAGCCGACCATGACCGTATATAAAGAAAAGGAACGCATTCTCCGCGCCATCGCGGACAGGGCGTTGCAGGCCGTCTCCCCGGACCCGGCCATGCGGACCGCCCTGTCACTTGAAAACGACACGCTGACCGTGGACGGTCGGACCTACGACCTGGCCTCTTTTGAGCGCATCTTCGTCATCGGTGCGGGCAAGGCGTCGGCGGCCATGGCCCGAACCCTGGAGTCCGTGCTGGGCGACCGGCTGCACGGCGGCCTGGTGGCCACCAAGTACGGCCACGGCGTGAAACTGAAAAAGACACGGGTCATGGAATCCGGCCACCCGGTGCCCGACCCGGCCGGGGAACGCGCGGCCAAGGACATCCTCGGACTGGCAAAGGGGACCACGGAAAAGGACCTCGTCTTCTGCCTGCTGTCCGGCGGGGCCAGCGCCATCGTGCCCGCCCCCCGCGACCCGGTGACCCTGAGCCACAAGCAGGCGGCCACCCGCAGCCTGCTCGAATGCGGCGCGACCATCAACGAGATCAACGCCATCCGCAAACACCTCTCCCGGTTCAAGGGCGGCCACCTGGCCGGGGCCCTGGAACCGGCCACGGTCGTCTCCCTGATCATCTCCGACGTCATCGGCGACCACCTCGACGTCATCGGCTCCGGGCCCACGGCCCCGGACGACTCCACCTTCCTGGACTGCCAGGCGGTGCTCGACAAATACGAGCTGTGCGCGGACCTGCCCGACGCGGTGCGCCGGGTCATCCGCGACGGCTGCGCCGGAAAGGAGCCCGAGACCCGCAAGAAAGGGGACAGCTGCTTTAACCGGGTGCTGAACACGATCATCGCGGGCAACGCCATGGCCGTGGACGGGGCTGCCGAGGCGGCCCGGGAGCTGGGCTACACCCCGGTGGTGACGGACTACGCCATGGCGGGCGAAGCGCGCGACACGGCGTCCCGGATGATCCGGCTGGCGCACGAATACGGTGAAGGCCTGCACGAGGTGAAGCCGCCCCTCTGCCTGCTGGCCGGAGGCGAGACCACCGTGACCGTCAGGGGGCGCGGCAAAGGGGGCCGGAACCAGGAATTCGCCCTGGCCGCGGCCATCGAGATCGCCGAAATCCATTCCTGCCGCGAGCAAATGTCCGTGCTCTGCCTGGGCACCGACGGCACGGACGGCCCCACGGACGCGGCCGGGGCCATGGTCTTCCCGGACACCATGGCCCGCTCCGAGGCGCAGGCCATGGTCGCCCGCGAATTCCTGGCGGACAACAACGCCTACCGATTCTTCACCAACACGGGCACCCTGCTCAAGACCGGCCCGACCCTGACCAACGTCATGGACGTGGTCGCCATCCTGGTGGACCCGAAGTAACGGCAACAGGACCCGCCTTTCCGTTGTATTGCTTTTTTCATTTCATACCGCTCTAATCCATTTATAAAAACGATTTGTGATATTGATCACAATGATACTATTGCTTGTCAGTAACGAGAAATTCAAATTGCTAGACCAAACATATCATACGGTTACAATTAAAAAAGTGTGTGGACCACAATGCTGCCCATCGCCCTTCGACTGCACCCCGGAGACGACGTCCTCGAAGAACTTGAACGCCTTGTACGTGAGCGGGAAATCCAGGCCGCCTGCGTGCTGACCTGCGTGGGGTCCCTGACCCGTGCCGTCCTGCGCATGGCCAACTGCGCGGAAGCCACGACCCTTGAGGGCCACTTTGAAATCGTGTCCCTGGTCGGGCTCCTTTCCAGCCACGGCTCCCACCTGCACATCGCCATCTCGGACGGAAGCGGCAAGACCGTGGGTGCACACCTGCTGCCCGGCAGCCGGGTGTACACCACCGCCGAGATCGTTGTCGGGGTCATGCCCGAATACCGCTTCCTGCGCACTCACGACCCGGAAACCGGATACCCGGAACTTTCCATACAACCCACAACCGTGACCAAGGAGTAGAGGACATGAGCATCAACGAACAAATCAAGAAAGATTTCACCACATTCACATGGGTCCTGATCGCGGTCGCCATCGCGGTCAACATCGTTGTCGGACAGTTGGTATCGCTCCTGAAACTACCTATTTTCCTGGACTCCATCGGCACGGTGATGGTGGGCGTCCTGGCCGGTCCCTGGGCCGGCGGCCTGGCCGGTCTGCTGACCAACCTCATCTGGGGCGTGATCAGCTCCCCCGTGGCCGCGGCCTTTGCCCCGGTGGCCATGGTCATCGGTATCGTGGCCGGCCTGTGTGCCCGTTACGGATTGTTCAAGACCTGGTGGCAGGCCATCATCGCCGGTCTGATCATCACCGTGTTCAACGCCGTGGTGGCCGTCCCCATCCGTCTCTACATGTTCGGCGGCATCACCGGCAGCGGCGCGGACTTCGTGACCGCATACATGCTCGCCCTGGGCAAGGACCTGTTCGGCTCCGTGGTGGTCACCGTGTTCACCTCCAACGTCATCGACAAGGTCGTCACCGCCGTCCTGGCCTGGGGCATCATCAAGGCTTTGCCCCAGCGGATCACGACCCGCTTCTCCGGCTCGATGCCGACCGCCGCCTGATCGCGGGCCCGAATCGCATCCCGGCAACAAACGGACGACCGCATTGAGCTCCCATGGCACGACCCTCTACATCGAGGGACGATCCCGACTTCACGGCTGCCACCCCTTCGGCAAGGTGTTCTTCATCCTGCTCGTCGGGGTGGCGGCCTATTTCGAGCCGGGGAACGCAGCCACGGCGGCGACGCTGCTCGGCCTGAACCTGGTCCTGGCCGTCACCGGCGGCATCTTCCCGGCCATGTGGAAATTCGCCTGGCGCACGCTCCTGCCGCTGGCCCTGTTCATGCTCCCCATCCACGGCTTCCTGTACCCGGGCAACCACACCGGCCTGCTCACCTGGCAAGGGATCACGCTCTACGAAGAGGGCTTGCGCTTCGGCGGGACCATCCTGTTGCAGTTGGCGGCCATCCTCGCGGCCTCCCTGCTCTTCGTCTTCACCACCCACCCGGCGGATTTCATCGCGGCCCTGAACAAGGCGGGCTGGCCGCCGGCCATGGCGTACATCGTGGGCAGCCCCCTGCTCATGCTGCCGGCCATGCGCGCCCGGACCGGCGTGATCAAGGCCGCACAACAGGCCAGGGGGCTGGATTCCGGCGGCAACCTTCTTGGCCGGATGCGCGCCCTGCCTCCCCTGATCGCCCCGCTGGTGCTGGGCGCGTTCACGGAAATCGAAGAGCGGGCCATCGCCCTGGAACTGCGGGGCTTCCGTTCGCCAGGGGCCAAGACCTCCCTGCGGATGGTCCCGGACTCCACCGCGCAACGGGTCGTGCGCAGGGCAATCCTGGCCGCGACCGGCTTTCTCGTCCTCCATGGGATGGTGTGGTGAAAAATGGCGATTATTGATATTTCGGGCCTCTCCTACACCTATCCGGACAGTGAAGACACGGCCCTGGACAACCTGTCCCTCGACATCGGGCAGGGCCAGTTCGTGGCCGTCATCGGCGCGAACAATTCGGGCAAGACCAGCCTGTGCCACGCCCTGACCGGCGTGATCCCCCACCTGTACCAGGGCAGCATCCGGGGCCATGTCCGCGTCTGCGACAAGGACAGCGCCGAGACGAGCGTGTCGGAGATGGCCGAATCCGTCGCCCTTGTCATGCAGAACCCGGAAAGCCAGCTGTCCGGCGTCCGCTTCACGGTCCGCGACGAAATCGCCTTTGGCCTGGAAAACCGGGGCATGGACAGGCAGTCCATGCTGGACCGGGTGGATGCGGCCCTCGCCCTGACCGGGCTGGCCGATCTGGCCGACCGCTCCCCCCACCACCTTTCCGGCGGCCAGATGCAAAAGGTGGCCCTGGCTGCGGCAGTGGCCGGGGACACGCCCATACTGGTCCTGGACGAACCCACCACATTCCTCGATCCGGCTTCCGCCCGGGCGGTCTTCGCAATTCTCCGCCAACTCGGGGAACAGGGCAAAACCATCGTGGTCGCCGAGCAGCGGCTGGAAAGCGTGGCCCTGTTCGCCGACCGGGTCATCGCCCTGCACAAGGGACAGGCCGTGCTGGACGGCGCGCCCGAGGAAGTGCTGGTCTCGCCGCGCATCAGGGACATCGGTCTCGACTGGACGCGGTTCACCCGCATCGGCGAACTGGCAGGGGAACGCGACCTTTGGCCGGAGGACGCCGGATTGCCCACCACCCTCGAAGACACCGTGCAGGGGCTGGGCAATGGCTGAAGCAAACGCCATGAAAATAGAAATGCGAGACATCTGCTTCCGTTACGACGGCGGGGTGGAGGCGCTCACAGACATTTCGCTCAGCCTGCGCCCGGGGGAATGCGTGGCCCTGGTCGGCCACAACGGCTCGGGCAAGTCAACCCTGGTCAAACACCTCAACGGACTGCTCCGGCCTACCCGCGGGGCGGTCCTGATCAACGGCGACCCCACCAGCGACAAACGGGTGGCCCAACTGGCAGGTTCGGTCGCCCTGCTCTTCCAGAACCCGGACAACCAGATATGCAAGGGCTCGGTGGTTGAGGAGGTGGCCTTTGGCCCGCGCAACCTGAAATACCCTGAGAAAAAGGTTCGGGAGTTGACCGCAGCCGCCATCGCCGCCATGGACCTTTCGGGCATGGAAGACCGCAACCCCCACGACCTGGGGCTGAGCGAACGCAAACGGCTGGCCATCGCCTCGGTCATGGCCATGGACACAGGGGCCGTGGTCCTGGACGAGCCCACTGCCGGACTCGACCCGCGAGAGCTCGGCCTGCTGGAGGCGATGCTGCGCACCCTCCGGGACCGGGGCAAGATCGTGCTGGCCATCAGCCACGACATGGACTTCGTGGCCGAGAACATGACCCGGGCCGTCTGCCTCGGGCAGGGACGCAAGCAATACGACGGGTCCGTTTCAGGCCTGTTCGAGAACCACACGCTGCTGGATCAATGCGGCCTGATCCCCCCACAGGCGGTACAGGTCGGTTTCCGCCTCGGGCTCGCAGCCGACGCACTGACGCCGGAAGGACTCGTTGCCGCGCTGGCAAAGGCGCGCAGGTGATGCGCTTCCCGGACAATCCGGAATCAATCGGACGCCGCTGACACGGAAATCTGTCCGGCTCCCTTTTCCCTGAACACGACCTGCATGACCGTGCCGGTCGCGTCGTCGGTCTTCATGGAGATATTCGCTCCGTGGGTCCGGGCGATGAGGGCCGCGTGATAAGTGCCCAGGCCGGTGCCGTTTTCCTTGCCCGCAGTGACGTACTTGTCGAAGAACCTGCGCCGGATGGGTTCGGGAACCGGGGCCGGATTGGAGAGGGTCAGCGTCTTGCGCTCCCCGTCGTCCAGGGACACCGTGACCACGTCGCCCTCGGCCGAGGCCTCGATGGCGTTCTGGATGAGATTCCGGCACAGGGTGCGCAGAAGCGGCCCCTCGCCGCTGATGAGAAAGACTTCGTCTCCCACGGCCTCGACCCCATTGACGGCCATGTCCAACCGCACGCCCCGGCTGGTCAGCAGCGGCATGAACTCCTCTTCCAGCTCGCACAGGACCTCCACCAGATCGATCCGTCCCGTATGCAGGGCATAGACCCCCTTCTCCATCTTGAACATGTCCAGGTGGTTGCGGATCATGTCGAGCATCCTGTACCCGGCCGAACGGATGCGCTTGATCAACCGCTCCTGCCTGTCCGTGAGGCCCCCCTCGGTGAGCAGCAGCTCCGGGTACCCGATGACCAGGCTCAACCCGGATTTCAGGTCGTGCCGGTTGATGCGCTCCACCTCGTCCTTGATCATCTCGGCCTGGTTCCGCTTCCTGATTTCCCGATACAACTGGTTGTTGTTCCTTATCAGTTCCAACTGCTTTGATTCGAGTTGCAGGGTCCGTTCCTGGACCCGCTGCTCCAGCATCTCCCGGTGGCGTCCCAACCGCCGGTCCCGGTGCTCGATCTTTTCCAGCATGGAGTTGAACTCCGCCACCAGGACGCCGATCTCATCATCGCTCTCATGCTCCACCCGGCGTGAATAATCCCGGCTCCGCGAGATGTCGTGCACCACCCTGGTCAGCTCGTGCAAGGGGCCGCCCAGCTTTCTCCTGACCACCCCCGCGACCTTGAAGCAGAACAGGAAAACCACCACCGAGATGAGGCAGCCGTTCACGAAATACCCCCGGATGAACGACCACTGGCCGTCCAGGGACATGCCGATGACCACCACGCTTCCCTGGTGGGCCGCAGGGACGGGCGCGGCCACGGTCAACTCCGACAAGCCCATGCGCACCGAGACATCGGACGCATCCTCCACTGCCGGGGCATCCTCGAACGAGACGAACACCGTGCCGTCGTCCAGGAGGACCGCCGCCCCGGTCACCTCGGGGATGAGGGACAGGGCCGCCAGGTTTTCCCGGGCCGCCTCGTCGTCCTCGAAATCCACGGACGCGGACAGGGATGAACCCATGAGTTCGGCCAGGGTCCTGGCCCGGTCGGCGGCATTGGTACGGAAGCCGTACATCATGGGGATGATGTTCAGCACGAAGAACAATCCCAAGGCCAGCAGGGTGATGGACAGAATGGCGGCAACGATCTTCCGGCCCAGGGGTCTGAGGCGTTGTTCGGTCATCGCTCCGCCTTCCTGTAGATGCGTGCCAGCTGCAACAGGCGTGAACTGACGGTCAACCCCGCCGCCTCGGCGGCATCGGAATTAATCTCCAGTTTCAACTTGCCGTTCTTCCAGGCGAAATCCACCACGCTCCCCAGCCCGAGGTTGACCGGATTCTGCGAGATCGTGAGCACGGGTTCCCCGGAAACCCTTTTCAGGATGGCGGCGACCTCCCGTTGCGGGGCCCCGATCAGGACCAGGACGTGGTATTTCCGGGCAGGCCATTGCACCAGCCTGAAACGGGCGGCAGCTTCCCCGGCGGCGAAATACGGCCTGAGCGCGTCGGGGTCCACGGCGGCAACGATGAACGGCTCATCCTTCCCCGGCCCGGCCCCCTCGGGCCAGGTGACGTACTTGACCAGTCGCTGGACGTACAATGCCCGCAACCGGTCGGGAGAGGCGGTGAGCCCCTGGCCGCCCCCGGCGACAGCGGTTGATAGGGAAAACGCCCAGATCAGGCACGCGAACAGGACCTGCCACCTCGGATGCATCAGAAATCCCAGGTCAGCCGCAATTTCAGGCTCGGGTCGACGCGCAACTCGGAGAACCGGTTGTCGGCCCCGGCCAGGTTCCGACCGATGACCTCCAGAAGAAGCTGGTCCGTGGCCCGCCAGGATGCGTGGGCCTCGACCTCGAAGTAACCGGGGTAAGCCCGCTTGTCCGGGCTGTCGATGAACCCGGCGAGCACGTCCAGGCCGACATCCTGCGCAGGCTTGGTCATGACCTGCAGCTTGACCTCGCTGCCCATGCCCTCTTCCGGCATTGCCCCGCCCATGGGCATGGCGTCCAGCCCGTAGAGCCGCTGGTAAATGAGACTGGCGGAGGGTCGCAGAGTGACCCGGTCGGAGACCCTCCACTCATAGAGCGCCTCCACCCCGTAGGCCGTTCCCTTGAGGGAATTGGTCAGGACGGCGGTGTTGGTCGCGTCATCGAAATCGTACATGATCAGGTCGTCGTAGTCGTTGACGTAAAACGACACGTCAAGACTCGTATCCCTTGAGAATCGGTGCCTGTACCCGGCTTCGTAGGCGACCAATTCCTCCGTATCCAGGTCGCCGGGGGCGATGACCCTGTACCGGTTCCCCTTGTAATCAATGAAAAAATCCCCGGACTGCTGATACCAGTTGTCGGTGCGCACCGCCCTGGACACGGCCAGCCAGTATTCCGAGTCCTCACGGGTGTGCAGCAACCGCACGGACGGCTGGATCTCCAGGCTCCCCTGCCCCAGGTAGTCGAACTTGGAACCCAGGAACAGGTACAGGCTCTCAGGCAGGACGGTGATCCTGTCCTGGATAAAGGCGTTGCCGGAGAAGGAATGGTCGTCACGATCCCTTTCGGGGCGATTCCTGTCCGGGATGTCTTCCCAATAATACCGTGTGCCCGCGCCCCAGGTCAGCCGGTGAATGCCCGCCTGCTCCGCCGCGTATTGCAGTTCCGCGTCCACGGTGTTGGCGATGTCGGTATAATCCCCCATCTGGATGCCGCCGTGGGAAAAAGAGGTTCTGAACCGGACGCCCGCGTCCAGGCCCGTGGCCCGGTCCCAGACGAACTGGGTGTACCCGTTGTACGACACGGAATCACGCGGCGAGAAGAAGCGGTCCACCCCCGCCGACGTTTCATGGATGCGCGACTCCTGCATCTCGCCCTGCAGGGTCAGCAAGTCGGTGTAGGCATTTTCCCAATCGTAGCGGAAGCCCCCCTGAAGGGTCTTCCAGTCGCGGGACCCCCTGTTCCGGCCGTCTCCCTTGATGCCGTCGCCGTCCTCGTAGGCGGTCCTGCCGAATCCCACGGCATGGCCGTTGTCACCGACCTCTCCGCCATACCGAACCACCTGCTCGACCCCGGAAGTCCCGACCGTGGTCACGCTCTGGCCGCCGCTGGCCTCCTCTGCGGTCTTGGTGATGATGTTGATGACACCGGTAAAGGAGTCGGCGCCCCACAGGCTGGTCCAGACTCCGCGAACCACCTCGATGCGTTTGATCATGCTGACGGGCACGGCGCTGCCCCAGTTCACACCGGAAGTGGTGGGCGAGGTGATGGGCCTGCCGTCGAGCAGGACCAGGTGCTTGTTGGAGAGCAGGCCGTTGAAGCCGCGAACGCCCACGGCCCACTTGTCCGTGTCCATGCGGGCGACGTGCACCCCCGGCACGAGCTTGAGGGCCTCGGGAATGGACGTCGCGCCCGACCGAAAAATATCCTCTTCGGTCAGCACGGTCACCGCCCCGGGCACCCGGGTCAGGGCTTCGGTCCTTCGAGAAGCCGTGACCACCTCCACATCCATCAGCTCTTCGAGGCTGAGGTCCTCCAAATCCTCACCCGCCAGGGCGAGGACGGGCAACAGGGCGAAAACGACCACCGCCAATGCAAGGATATAGCCGCCTGGATGCCGCATCTAGAACGACGATCCCTGGGGCACGGCCATGAGATAGCCGCGTCCGCGTATGGTCTTGATGCTGGCATGTCCGCCCAGCTTCTTGCGGATGTTGCTCATGTGCACATTGAGTACGTAGTCATCGAAATCCTCTCCCCGTCCCAATGCGTTTTCCATCAGCCGGTTGCGCTCGACCACGTTGCCCGCGTTCAGGGCCAGCATCTCGATGATGTCGTACTCGGTGGAGGTCAGGTGCACGGGCGCGCCGCCCAGCTGCAGGTTCCGGGCATTCCGGTTCAGGAGCACCTCCCCGATCTCGATGCTCTTTTTCTGGCGGGCAACGGGCATTGCGTCCTCCAGCTCATGAGCGTTGGAGTACCGGCGCAGCACAGCCCTGATCCGGGCCAGCAGTTCCCGAAGCTGGAAGGGCTTGGACACGTAATCGTCGGCCCCCATCTCCAGTCCCACCACCCGGTCGATCTCCTCGCCGCGTCCGGTCAGCATGATCACCGGCACCGGGGACTCCGCCCGCAACTGCCCCAGGATGTTGAACCCGCTTGTATCCGGCAGCATGACGTCGAGCAGCACCAGTTCATACTCGCCGTTTCCCGCCATCTCCAACCCGGAACTCCCCGAGGTTGCCGTGTCGAGACCGTATCCTTCGCCGTTGAGGTACGAGACCAGCAACTCCGCCAGCTCGGGATCATCGTCGATCAGCAACAATTGACTCATTCCATTCTCCTTTTGGACTGATCATAAATGTTCAGAATGCAGTTTGTAATAAAAAAAATATTAAAAAATATTTGGAAGCTAAAGAAACATTAATTCCATCTGTAAAAATCTATTCCCGCCATGCAACCCGATTGCAGGGAAAAAAATTCCTTCATGAACGTTTCCCGCTTTGCCTCCGTAAGAATGATCAAGAGGACCGGTTCATCGGGAGCCGGTTCGATGCATGGAAGCAACAACTTTCAAGGAGGAAAGTATGTCTCTGGTAGTCAACAACAATCTCATGGCCAACTCGGCCGCCCGGCACTTGAACGATTCCTACGGCGCGTTGAGCACGTCCACGGAACGCCTCTCTTCGGGGCTGCGCATCAACTCCTCGGCCGACGACGCCGCAGGCCTGGCCGTCCGCGAACTGATGCGGTCCGACGTCTCAACCCTCAACCAGGGGATCAGGAACGCCAACGACGGCATATCCATGATCCAGACCGCAGACGGAGCGCTCTCCGTCATCGACGAAAAGCTCATCCGCATGAAGGAACTGGCGGAGCAGGCTTCCACCGGCACATACACCGACGAACAGCGGGCCATCATCGACTCCGAGTACCAGGCCATGGCCTCGGAAATCACCCGTATCGCCAACGCCACCGACTTCAACGGCATCTATCTCCTCAACGGCAACCTGTCCGGGGATGGCATCACCATCCACTTCGGCACAGGCAACGACGCCGCAGAGGACAAGTATGACGTCACCATCGGCACCACCACCGCCTCGGCCCTCGGCGTCGGCCTGTCCGGTAACGCCGACCGGGCGGGAGCCGTGGTCTCCACCCAGGCGGCTGCGGAAGCCGCCCTCGAGGCCCTGGACGCGGCCATCGTGTCCAAGGACAAGATCCGCGCCAACCTCGGCGCCATGGAGAACCGCCTCTCCGCCACGGTTTCCAACCTGGAAGTCCAGGCCGAGAACCTGCAGGCGGCCGAGTCCCAGATCTCCGACGTGGACGTGGCCACCGAGATGACCGAGTACACCAAGCAGCAGATCATCACGCAGTCCGCCGTGGCCATGCTGTCCCAAGCCAATTCGCTCCCGCAGATGGCCCTGTCCCTCATCGGATAAAGCCGTCTCCTTCTCCAGGAGGGGGCCGGACCGGGACTCTCCCGGTCCGGCCCCACGTATTTGTTTCATCGCGCGAAAGACCGTCTTGGATGCAAAAAATCCGCATGCCCGGCAATTCGTTCCCCCCGGTCAACACGTCCGCACAAACGGGCCACGTCACCAATCATACTACGATTTGTTGTTAAGTTTCCTTTTCAATGCAAACTGATGCACAGGCTATACATTAAGAAAACGAATATTAGTATAATACTTTTTTGCTTTGAATTTATATTACTTTTTATAGTATTTATATCAGTTGGAACTGCTATTGCTGTGATGCCTACAGGAGGCAATCATGAGCAGCATATCTATTGAAATGGAAAGAGTATACGGACAATTATCATATGACATATTGTTCAAAGAACACTCTTCTCTCATATTCAAGCTAATAAACAACTTCAGTAAAGCAAAATGCTTGTCTCTTCATAGCAATGAAATAGACGACATATACCAGGAAGTAGCGCTTAAAATATACAAGAACGATTACCTGTCCCGCTACGACAAAGAAAAAAGCTCTTTCATAACCTGGCTCAACATTATCTGCAGGACCACTGTCATCGACTACTACAGGAAGAAAATGCGGTGGATGGAAGAGGTGCTCTCCGAACAGGGCCCGGTTCACACCGAAGACGGCATTGATGCGGAGTTGTTCTGCCTGCCCGCAGGAGTCCTGACCGGCAGACAGGCCCAGGTCATCACCATGATCTTCAAGGATGGAATGGAAACGGGAGAGATCGCCACCGCCCTGGACATCACCTGCAGGACCGTCCGCAGCATCAAGTTCCAGGCCCTGGAACGGCTCCGGAAGCACTACGGGGCCGCCCCCCCGATCCCCGAACAGGAAGAAGTCGCCGAAACAAGGAGGAAAGTCTCATGACCGTCGATACGACCAGCTATTACGACTCGCTGCTTGCGTCCTCGTCCACGAGCACCATCGAGTACACCAGCGCCGAAGAGGCGACCTCGCTGACCTCGGAGGACTTCCTGACCCTGCTGGTGACCGAGTTGCAGTACCAGGACCCCACTGATCCCATGGACAACGTGGAAATGGTCAACCAGCTGACCCAATACTCCCAGCTGGATGAACTGGCTTCCCTGAACGAAAAGATCGAGTCCTTCTCCGACACGCTGGACGCCATGTCCGCCGTGAGCGGCCTCGACTACCTGGGCATGGAGATCGAGGCCTCGGGCTACACCGTGACCAAGGACGGGGATGACGTCTCATCCATCTACTACACCCTGGAAGAGGACGCCGCGAGCCTGACCGTCAACGTCTACGACTCCAACGGCAACATAGTGGACACGGCCACGGCCACCGACGTCGAGGCCGGGACCTATGTCTTTGCCTGGGACGGATACGACTACACCGGTTCGGAGACCGACGACGGCACCTACTCCATCCTCTTCTCCGCCGAAAACGACGACGGCGATTCCTTCGACGTATCCACGACCACCACGGGCACCGTGACCGGCGTTTCCACCACCGACGACGGCGTCATCCTGACCCTGTCCGACGGACGAACCGTGAACATGGTCGACGTCACCTACGCCACCAACTGATCACCGAAAGACCAAGGAGCAATGCAATGAGTATCACCGGCTCTATGTACACCGGCATTTCCGGCCTCCACGCCCAAAGCCAGGCCACCTCGGTGGTCTCCAACAACCTGGCCAACTCCACCACCACGGCCTACAAGAGTTCCTCCATCCAGTTCGAGGACGTCTTCTACTCGACCGTTTACGCCGGGGGCTACCCCGACCAGGTGGGCAACGGCGTGACCGTGGCCTCCATCAACACGGACTATTCCCAGGGGGCGTATGCCTCCACCAACTCGTCCACGGACGTGGCCATCAACGGCGATGGCTTCTACATCGTGGAAGACCCGGAAACCGGCACCACCTACTACACCCGCGCAGGCAACTTCTCCTTCGACACCGACGGCTACCTGGTGGACTCCCACGGCAACCGCGTCCAGGGCTGGGAGATGACCGACGGCTCCATCGCCGGTTCCCTGGTGGACATCCAGCTGGACGAGTCGCAATCCCCGCCCAGCGCGACCACCGAGGTCAACTTCTCCCTGAACCTGGACTCCACCTCGACGGACAACGCCACCTCCACCACCGACCCGTACACGGCGCTGTTCGCCTACTACGACGGTACCCAGGACCCGCCCATCGGCGACTCGCTCTACGCATACCAGACCACCATCACGGTCTATGACGAGAACGGGTCCGCCCATGACCTGACCGTCTACATGGACCCGGTTGAAACGGACGACGACGCCATCGTCTGGGAATACATCGTCACCTGCGATGCGTCCTCCGACGAGCGGGTCTTCGACGGAACGGACATGGACACCACCAGCGGAGCCGGACTGCTCATGGCCGGAACCATGACCTTCGACACCTCGGGGCAGCTCATCTCCACCACGGCCTTCACCCTGACGGACACCCCCGTGGACTCCGATCCCATGAACATGGAAAACTGGACCCTGGCCGAGTTCGACTCCGAGGGCAACCCGCTGCTGGAGGCCAACTTCACCGGCTCGGATGAAAACCAGAAAATCGGCTTCAATTTCGGCCTGACCAATACGGATTTCTCCACAGGCACAGGCTGGACAACCACCACCATCGACTCCCTGGACGACATCGGCACCAGCGACCCGGACACCTTGCCCACCTTCAACAACTCCGTACTGGGCACCAGCGCGACCACCAGCTACGACGACAGCTCGGCCACCTACAGCCTGACCCAGGACGGCTACGCACCCGGCACCCTCATCGACGTGACGGTCAATGAAAACGGCGTCCTCTCGGGCAGCTACACCAACGGCCAGACCGAGGCCCTCTACACCTTCGCCCTGGCCGACTTCGCCAACCTCCAGGGCCTCACCGCCGAAGGCAGCAACCTCTATTCCGCCACCACGGAATCGGGCCAGGCGCGCATCGGCACCGCCGGGTCCGCCGGGTTCGGCACCATCGCGGCCAACTCCCTGGAGCAGTCCAACGTGGACACGGCCACGGAACTGACCAACCTGATCATCCTGCAGGCGGCCTACCAGGCAAACTCCAAGATCATCACCACGGCTGACACGCTGCTCTCCACCGCCATCAGCATGAAGCGCTAACGGAAGGTCACCGGGAGGTCCGCCATGATAAACAACCTGTACTCCATCGCCACCAAGGCGCTGCAGAATGCCCAGGTATCCATCGACAACGCGTCGAACAACATCGCCAACGCCGACACCGTCGGCTACCAGCGGACCGAGGTCAATTACGAGACCAGCGACTCCATCAGCATCTACGGGCTGTCGCTGGGCACCGGCGCGGACGTGGAGTCCATCCTGTCCCAGATGGACAAGTTCGTGGAGGCCCAATACCTGTCGGCCTACGCCGACCTTTCTTGTGAGACCGCTGCCCTGGAGTACCTGAGCCAGCTGGATTCCCTGCTCAACCAGTCCGATGGCGGCCTGAACGACACCTTGAGCGACTTCCTCACCGCCTGGAACGACCTGACCACCGACCCGGACTCCCTGTCCGCCC
Organism: Pseudodesulfovibrio portus; assembly: GCF_026000375.1. Taxonomy (NCBI): domain Bacteria; kingdom Pseudomonadati; phylum Thermodesulfobacteriota; class Desulfovibrionia; order Desulfovibrionales; family Desulfovibrionaceae; genus Pseudodesulfovibrio; species Pseudodesulfovibrio portus. The sequence goes on along the minus strand of NZ_AP026708.1, from coordinate 3,254,312 downwards.
GCGAAGCGCTTCTGGGCGAGACCGAAACCCTGATCTACGCCCTGACCTCCACCATCGAGCAACTGGAGAGCTCGGTGGACGCGATCGACGCGGAAATCCAGACCGAGGTGTCCGACGCCAACAGCCTCATCGACGACATCGCGGCCCTGAACGCGGCCATTATGGCCAACCCCGGCGACAACCAGGCCATCTCGGACCGCGACCAGCTCATCCGCGAACTCGACGCCATCATCGGCGTTGAGACGCTCTACAAGGAGAGCGGCTCCGTCACCATCCTGACCGAGGAGGGGTACACCATGGTCGACGACACCGAGACCCACCACCTCGTCTACAGCTCCCCCAAGGTGACTCAATCGCTGCTCCGCGACTCAACCTACGAGGGCTCCCTGGAATTCGAGGGGGAGACCAGCGAGGAACTGCTCCTGGAATTCGTATCTACGGGGGCGGACGGCACGGCACAATTCAGGGTTTCCACCGACGGCGGGGACACCTGGCTCGAAGATGAAAACGGAGACACCATGCTCTATACCGCAGGCGACGAAAACAACAGTGTGGAAGTCGATGGCGTGGAAATCTGGTTCGACGGCAGCGGCGACCACGAGGCCGGTGACCGCTACACCATCGTGGCCAAGACCGGGTTGTATTGGGAAGGAAGCGACGGCTCCCTGACCAACATCACCCCCATGACCGACGCCTCCGGCCAGGACGTGTCCGGCCGCGTGTCCGGCGGCAGCCTGGCCGGACTGTTCACGGTCCGCGACGACGTGGTCACCCCGACCATGGACTCCCTGGACGAGCTGGCCGAATCCATCATCTGGGAAGTGAACTCGGCCCATGCCCAGGGTGCCGGAACGGAACACCACACCGCGCTCACCGGCAGCTATGAAGTGGAGGATTCTTCAGCCCTGTTGTCCAACAGCGGCCTGTATTTCGCCGACCAGGCCGCCTCCGGCGAAATCCAGCTGATCACCTACGACGAAGACGGCGCGGTCTCCACCTCGGCCATCCTCGCCTTCGACCTCGACTCCGACTCGCTGGACGACCTGGTGGCGGACATCAACGCGGCCTTCGGCGGCGAGTTGACGGCCTCCATCAACGCGGACGGCCAGTTCCAACTCGACGCGAGCGGGGACATGACCTTCGAGATCGCCGGGGATACCACGAACCTCATGGCCGCCCTCGGAGTGAACACCTATTTCACGGGCACCGACGCCTCGACCATCGCGGTGGACAGCTACGCGGCCCAGGATGTCTCGCACATCAACGCGGGCAGCGTTGGCGATGACGGCCTGGTGGCCTCGGGCTCCAACGACGTGGCCACCGCCATCACCGGGTTGTCCACAACCACGATCACCGTGGACGGCATGGAAACGACCCTGAGCCAGTACCTGGCCGGGATCGTCTCCGACGTGGGCTCGGCAGCGTCCTCCGCCGAACTGCAGCAGGCCTATGCCCAGACCTCCGCCGAATACCTCTACAACCAACAGGCCTCGGCCAGCGAAGTCAACATCGACGAGGAACTCATCGAACTGACCAAACAGCAGCAGGCCTACCAGGCCGCCGCCGAGATCATCAGCGTCACCAGGGCAATGATGGATACCATCCTGGACATCGTCTAAAGGAGCCCGCCATGCGCATCAGCACCTCCCAGATATTCTCCCAGTCGCTCAACCAGCTCAACTCCTCCCTGAACGACGTCACGCAGCTGACCATGATGAACGCCTCGCAAAAACGAATCAACAGCCCCTCCGACGATCCTGCGGGGATGGGCCGGGTCATGGAACTCAGTTCCTACGAAAGTTCCTTGAGCGGCTATCTCGAGAACTGCGCCACGGCCGACGAGTACCTGGGCCTGGCCGACGAGGTGCTCATGCAGGCCAGCGAGATCATCACCGCCGTCATGGAGCTGGCCGAACAAGGGGCCACCGAGACCTTCACCGAGACCCAACTGGAGATGATGGCCCTGGAAATGGAAGGCTATCTCGACAGCCTGTACGCCATCGCCAACACCGACCAGGGCACGGACGCCATATTCGCGGGCAACGACATCGAGAGCGACGCCTACGCCGTGGGCCTGGGCGTCACCCTGCCCGAAGGCTCCCTGAGCAACGCCGGCTTCACCTCGCTCCAAGGCGAGACCGACACCACCATCCGGGTGCGGTTCGATTCGGACGGGGAAATCGGCGCCGACGCCGTGGACTACAGCTATTCCACGGACAACGGCGAGACCTGGACCTCGGCCACCCTGGCCGCCGGCGACACCGTCCTCGACCTCGGCACGGTCCAGGCGGACATGCTGGCCGGGACCGACGTCGCCGCTTCGGAGGACGACGCCTTCATGGTGCGCCGGGCCATGGTCTACACCGGCAGCGACGAGGCCCTGAGCGTGGCAGTTTCCGAAGGGTCATCCGTGGAGATGAACACCGTGGGCTCCACCATCTTCGGCGGCGTGGACGCGGCCACGGGCCAGGCCTACGAGGAGCCCAACCTGTTCGAGACCATCAGCGACTGCATCGTCTACCTGGAAACGGGTGACTACGACGGCGTGGCCGAATGCCTGGAGAACATCCGCACCGCCCACGAGCACGTCGAGACCGGTGCCGCCAATATCGGGGCCAGGGAGGACAAGGTCACGTACATCGAACAATCCCTGAGCCTGGTCAAGGAGATCACCACCAACTCCATCAGCCGCGAGGAAGACGCCGATGCGGCCCAGCTGATCATCGAACTGGAGCAGGCCAACTACGTGTACGAGGCGGTGCTCTCCACCTCGTCCGACATCATGAAAATGACTCTGCTCAACTACATCTAGGGGTACGCCATGTCCTACGTTTCCTCCGTCTCCAGCGACGTCACGGCATACGAAACCGTTTCCCTCTCCGGTGAGGTCTCCTTCTCCGGCCTGGGCAACGGCACGGATTTCTCGGAGATCATCGACGCCACCATCGACGCCGAAAGCTACCAGTTGGAGGCGTACGAGGAACAAAAGACCGAAACCGAATACATCATCGACCTGCTGGAGATGCTCGACGAGGAACTCGAGGACCTCAACGAGACCCTGGACGACATGGACGAGCCCGACGAGTTCTTCGAAATGGAGGGCACCAGCAGCGGCGACGAAGTGACCGTGGAGCTGACCGGCGAAGCCGACGAGGGCGTCCATACCCTGATCGTGAACCAACTGGCCCAGAAGGACGTGTGGGTGAATTCCGGAGACGGATTCGACTCCGAGGACACCGTGGTCGCCGCCGCGGCCACCACCCTTGAACTGACCCTCGACGGCGAAACCATCTCCGTGGAGGTGGCCGCCGGGACCACCCTTGAAGGGTTGGTCAACGCGGTCAACAACGACGTGGACGCACGGGACAGGATTGAAGCCGAACTGCTCTACGACGGCGATGAATACTATTTCAAGCTGAGCAGCGAGGACGCCGGGGCGGACAACGCCATAACCATCGCCGGCAATGCGGGCCTGACCGGCCTGACGGGCTTCACCAACACCCAGACGGCGCAGAACGCCCAGATCAAGGTGGACGGGTTCCCGCCGGAAGAGGACGAATGGATCGAACGCGCCACCAACTCCATCGACGACGTGGTGGCAGGCATCACCTTCGAGCTCAAGGAATCCACGGATGCCGAGGGCGTGCGCATCAGCGTGGAGTACGATACGGACGCCATGATGGAGAAGATCGCCACCTTCGTCGAGTCGGTGAACCAGATCATCCTCGACATCCAGACCCTGACCGGCCGCGTCGATGACGACGAGGATGAGGACACGGAAAGCTACACCGTGGACAACTACGCCATGGACATCATCTACAACAACATCAAGAACTGCATCTCCTCAGGGGCGCTCGGCTTCACCGCATACGACAGCGAGGACGGCGGCGACTATTTCAACGCCCTCTCCCAGATCGGCATCAGCACCGACGCGGACGAGGGCTCCGACACCTTCGGCCAGTTGATCCTCGACGAGGACGAGCTGGAAGAGGCCATAGAGACGGACCCCGAGGCCATCGGCAACCTCTTTTCGCAACGGGGCGTCGGGGAGTCGGACACGGACGCGCTCCAGGTCCTGTCGGTCATCGACACGGTGACCCAGGCCGGCACGTACGACGTGCAGTACACCGTGGAAAGCGGCGTGCTGACCTCGGCCACCATCAACGGCGTCGCGGCCTCTGTGGACAGCGACAACTGGACCATCCTCGGCACCTCCGACAGCGTCTCGGGCCTGTACATGTCCGTCACCGACCGGACCGACGGCACCCACGGGGGCGACGTCCGGGTCAAGCAGGGCATCATCGGGGAACTGTCCGACATACTGGACGGCATCACCGACGCAGACGAGGGCTCCCTGCCCATCCTCATCGAAAACTACGAATCCAGCATCACCGCCCTGGACAACAACATCTACAATGAGGAAGCGCGGCTGGACGCCCTGGAAACAAGCCTCACCAGAAAATACGCCGCCCTAGACGCCCTGCTGTCGGAGTACGAGAACAAGAGCTCCCTGCTCTCCAGCCTGCTGTCGGATCTCTAGCGCCCACTGCGGGACCTCGGCTGTCCCGGGCCACATTCCCCCGGGCCCGCCCGCCTGCCGTTCCTCCGTCCACCGCCCGATGAAAATAAACATTTACTTTGTCGCGAAAAAGGCTGCAAATATATGTTGACTTTTTCGCACCGGGTTCATAAACCCCGCTCTCGCATGGAAGGGTGAATTTTTCATCCGCAATGCGAGATTACCGGGTTATCCCGAGTTAAATCTAGCTGGGAGGATTTATGAGTGACCCCTACACTGGAAAGATGGACCGCTGAACGGTCCACGGAACTCTACGGCGTCCGCGAATGGGGCGCCGGATTCTTCGGCATCTCCCCTTCGGGAGACCTTCAGGTAACCGCTGAGCCCGGCAATTTCTCCGGTGCGGTCTCCATTCCCGAAATACTTGCGGGAATACAGGACCGCGGCCTGGACATGCCCGTGCTTCTGCGCATCGAGAATATCCTCGACACACAGATTTCCCTGCTCAACGACAGCTTCCAGACGGCCATGGAATCCCTTGCTTTCAAGGGGTCCTATCTCGGCGCGTACCCGATCAAGGTCAACCAGCAGCAGCAGGTCGTGGAGGCCGTGACCCGTCACGGGAAAAAATACCACCACGGCCTGGAAGCGGGCAGCAAGGCGGAACTCATCGCGGCCATGGGCATGTTGCGCGACACCGAGGCGGTGCTCGTGTGCAACGGCTACAAGGACGAGGAGTTCATCGACCTCGGGCTGCACGCCACCCAGCTGGGATTCAAGTGCGTGCTGGTCATCGAGATGCCGGGCGAACTGCCCCTGATCATCGAGCGGGCCAAGGCCCTTGGCGTGGACCCCATCCTGGGAGTGCGCGTCAAGCTCTCCGCACAGGCCAACGGCATGTGGGCGGAGTCCGGCGGCGACCGATCCATCTTCGGCCTCAACGCCGCGCAGATCATCGAGGTCATCGACGCTCTCAAAGATGCCGGGATGCTCGACTGTCTCCAGTTGCTGCACTACCACCTCGGCTCGCAGATCCCCAACATCCGGGAAATCCGCAACGCCGTGGCCGAAGCCAGCCGCGTCTATGCGGGGCTGGTGGGCGAGGGAGCGGGCATGCGCTACCTCGACCTCGGCGGCGGGCTGGCCGTGGACTACGACGGCACCCAGACCAACTTCATGTCCAGCCGCAACTACTCGGTGGACGAATACTGCGTGGACGTGGTTGAAGGCGTCATGACCGTGCTCGACGAGCAGAACGTCCCCCACCCGACCATCATCACCGAGTCGGGCCGGGCATTGGTGGCCTACTACTCCATGCTGCTGTTCAACGTGCTCGACGCCGCGCGCTTCGAGCCGGAGCCGCTGCCCGACAAGCTGCCCGAAAACACCAACATTCACATCCTGCACCTCCACGACGCCATGCAGTCGCTCAACCTGCGCAACGTCCAGGAGTGCTTCAACGACATCCTCTACTACCGTGACGAAGTCCGGCAGGCGTTCGCCCAGGGCAAACTGTCCTTCCGCGAACGGGCGTTGGGCGACAGCGTGTTCTGGGAAACCATCCACCGCATCGCCCGGCTGGCCAAGGACATGCCCACGCTCCCACAGGAGCTGGAGGGCATCACCGAGGCCCTGTCCGACATCTACTACTGCAACTTCAGCGTGTTCCAGTCCCTGCCCGACTCCTGGGCCATAGGACAACTATTCCCGATCATGCCGGTGCATCGCCTGAACGAGATGCCCACCCGCGAGGGACTGCTGGCCGACATCACCTGCGACTGCGACGGCAAGATCGACCGCTTCATCGACAGCCAGGGCGTCAAGCGAACCATGCCCCTGCACGAATTGAAGGACAACGAGGAATACTGCCTCGGGGCCTTCCTTGTAGGGGCATACCAGGAAACGCTCGGCGACCTGCACAACCTGCTCGGCGACACCAACATCGTCACCATCAGGATACGCGAGAACGGCGAGTTCGACTTTGTCGGAGAACTGGAAGGCGACTCGGTCGAGGACATCCTCTCCTACGTGGAATACGACACCAAGGCGCTTCTGAACCGGTTCCGGGAAACGGCGGAAAACGCCGTCCGGTCCGGACAGATCACCCCGACGCAGCGGCGGAAAATCCTTCAGGCCTACAAGGACGGCCTGCAGGGGTACACGTACTTCGAACGATAGCAATTCATACCGCCCCACGGGGCGTTCAGTGAGGATACGCATATGTCCAAGGTTCTGATCATCGGCGCCGGAGGCGTCGGCAGCGTAGCGGTGCACAAGTGCGCCCAGGTCCCCGAGGTGTTCACCGAAATCCACCTCGCCAGCCGCACCAAATCCAAATGCGACGCCATCGCCAAATCCGTCAGGGAACGGACGGGCGTGGATGTCGCCACCTATGCAGTGGACGCGGACAACGTGGCCGAAACCGTCAAGCTGATCAACGCGGTCAAGCCCGACCTGCTGGTCAACCTCGCCCTGCCCTACCAGGACCTGCCGCTCATGGACGCCTGCCTGGAGACCGGGGTCAACTACCTCGACACCGCCAACTACGAGCCGCCCGAGGAAGCCAAGTTCGAATACAAATGGCAGTGGGCCTACCAGGAGCGGTTCAAGGAAGCCGGTCTCATGGCCCTGCTCGGTTCGGGCTTCGACCCGGGCGTGACCAACGTGTTCGCGGCCCACGCCATGAAGCACCACTTCGACGAGATCCACGTGCTGGACATCATCGACTGCAACGCGGGCGACCACGGCCAGGCCTTCGCCACCAACTTCAACCCGGAGATCAACATCCGGGAGATCACCCAGCGCGGCCGCTACTGGGAACGCGGCGAATGGGTCGAGACCGATCCGCTGTCCTGGTCCATGGACTACGACTTCCCCGAAGGCATCGGCCACAAGAAGTGCTACCTCATGTACCACGAGGAGCTGGAATCCCTGGTCATGCACATCAAGGGCCTCAAGCGCGCCCGGTTCTGGATGACCTTCGGCGACCAGTACCTGACCCACCTGCGGGTGCTGGAAGGCATCGGCATGACCTCCATCGAGCCCGTGGAGTACAACGGCCAGAAGATCCAGCCGCTCAAATTCCTCAAGGCGGTCCTGCCCGAGCCCGGCTCGCTGGGCCCGCTGACCAAGGGCCGCACCTGCATCGGCAACGTCATGCAGGGCGTCAAGGACTGCAAGGAGAAGAAGCTGTACGTGTACAACATCTGCTCCCACGAGGCCGCCTATGAAGAGGTCGGCTCCCAGGCCATCTCCTACACCACCGGCGTCCCGGCCATGATCGGGGCCATGATGATGCTGACCGGCAAATGGAAGGGCGAGGGCGTGTTCCACATGGAGCAGTTCGACCCCGATCCGTTCATGGCCGCCCTGAACAAGCACGGCCTGCCCTGGCAGGAAGTGGAACTGTAGTGGACGGCCGCCTGGAATATCGTTTCGACCCGGCCAAGGTCGATACCCCCTGCTACGTCGTGGACGAGGGATTGCTCCGGGACAACCTGGACACCCTCGCCACGGTCAGGGAGCGGGCCGGGTGCAAGGTGCTGCTCGCGCTCAAGTGCTTCGCCATGCACGCGGTCTTCCCCATGCTGGCCGGGAAACTCGACGGCGTTTGCGCCAGCTCGCCCCATGAGGCCCGATTGGGCCGGGAGGAGTTCGGCGGGGAGGTGCACACCTTTGCCGCCGGGTACTCCGAGCACGACATCCGCGACCTGTGCGAGACCAGCGACCACATCGTGTTCAACTCGTTTGCCCAGCTGCGCCGCTTCCGTCCGCTCGTGCAGCGGCTGGCCGTGGAGCAGGGAAAGGAGATCGAGCTGGGCGTGCGCATCAACCCGGAGCATTCCGAGGGGGCCACGCCCATCTATGATCCCTGTTCGCCCGGCTCGCGCCTGGGCGTCCGCCGCGCGCACTTCGACCCGGACGACCTTGAAGGCGTCACCGGCCTGCATTGGCACAACCTGTGCGAACAGGATGCGGACTGCCTTGAACGGACCATCGAGGCCGTGGAGCGCGGTTTCGCGGACGTGCTGCCGCGCATGCGCTACGTCAATTTCGGCGGCGGCCACCACATCACCCGGCCGGGCTACGACGTGGACCTGCTGGTCGATCTCGTCACCCGCTTCAAGAAGAAATGGGATGTCGAAGTCTACCTGGAGCCCGGCGAGGCCGTGGCCCTGAACGCGGGCTACCTGGTGGCCGGGGTGCTGGACGTGGTCGAGGCGGACATGCCGATAGTGATCATGGACTCCGCCGTGCCCTGCCACATGCCGGACGTCATCGAAATGCCCTACCGCCCCCACATCGTGGACTCGGGTGAACCGGGCGAAAGGGCCTGGACCTGCCGCATCGGCGGCCCGTCCTGCCTGGCGGGCGACGTGGCCGGGGAGTATTCCTTCGACCGGGCGGCAAAGACCGGCGACCGGCTGGTGTTCACGGACATGGCCATCTACACCATGGTCAAGACCAACACCTTCAACGGCATCCCGCTGCCGTCCATCTATCTGTACGACGACGCAAAGGAGTCGTTGACCCTCGTCCGCACCTTCGGATACGAGGATTTCAAGAACAGGCTTTCGTAGGGGGTATTATGGCTCTGCATTTTCTCGACGGTGAAATCGACAACGCCCGGCCCGAAGAGGCCGCCTTTCACGTCATACCGGTCCCGCTGGAGACATCCGTGTCCTACGGCTCCGGCACTTCGGAAGGCCCTGCGGCCGTCATAAACGCTTCCACTCAGCTGGAAGTGTGGAACGGCACGTCCACACCGGCGGAAAACGGCATCCACACCACCCCTCCCATCGACTGCGGGGGGCCCATTTCCAAGGTACTCGACCGGATCGAGGACGCGGTCTGCTACGCCGTCGAGTGTGAAGCCCTGCCCGTGGTCCTCGGCGGGGAGCACACGGTCACACTGGGCGCGCTCCGGGCCCTGCGGCAACACCGGCGCTTCGGCATCGTCCAGTTCGACGCCCACGCCGACCTGCGCAACACCTATGAAGGGTCGCCCTACTCCCACGCCTGCGTCATGCGCCGGGCCATGGACGACCTGGGCCTGCCGCTCTTCCAGATAGGGGTCCGCGCCATGTGCAAGGAGGAATCAGACTACCGCAAGGCCAACGAAGTCCCCCACCTCGACGCGCGCGAGCTGTTCCTCAAGGGCGTCCCCCGGCAGATTCTGCCCCCGGACTTCCCGGACAACATCTACATTTCCTTTGACGTGGACGGACTCGACCCGTCCGTGATCCGCGCCACCGGCACCCCGGTCCCCGGGGGGCTGAGTTGGCAGACGGCCATTTCGCTTCTGGAATCGGTGGTCAAGGGGAAGAAGCTCATCGGCGTGGACCTGGTGGAACTGGCTCCGGCAGCGGGCGATCACGCCTCGGACTTCGCCGCCGCCCAACTGGCCTACATCCTCATGGGGCTGGGAAACACGGCCGACTGATCCCCGGCCTCGCTGCGCGCCCCGCTTCACCGGGCGGCTAATCCGCCCGCCACTTCAGATTCTTCACGGATGAATACAGGTCCGCGTCTCTCTGCAGCCTGAGCACTGCGGCACGCGTCTCCCGTGCGAGCAGTCCCCAAAGCGGCTGGACCCTGTCGGGCACGGCCAAAAGCGCCTCCCTGACGCGCACGTCCCATCGGTCCCCGTAGCGGTCGATATCGTCCAACCGCAAATGCTTCCGGCAGTCGGGGCAGCCGCAATGGATGGCGTACGGCTCCTGGATGTTGAGCAGCCCGTATTCCGTGGTGATCTCTTCCCCGGCCCGGATGTCGCGCACCGCGATCTCCAGCCGGTAGTCGGTCATCATGGTGTTGGGGCAGCAGCTGTGGTTCATGTACCGGGCGTGGTCCCAGCTCAGCACCAGGCAACCGTTCCGGTCGTGATAGAGATACGTCTCCATGGATTCCCGGAGGGGATCGGGCAGCGCCTCGAACTCCTCCCTGGTCAGACAGGTGTCGAACCCGTCCCGGACCACGACGATGGTGCCCAGGGGGATGTCGCGGGTGGCGAACACGCCGTTGCCGATGACCGGAGAAACGGTCCTCACGACGGTATCGGGATGAATCATGGCCGATTCCTCAATAGACGTAGCGCACCTGCTGGCGCTCCGCCTCGATGCGGTTGAACAATGAGCGCATGATGCGCTCGTACAGCTCGTTGCCGAGCAGCTCGTCCTCGACGCCCGCGTCCACGCTGGGGTTGTCGTTGACCTCGATGACGTACGCCTTGCCCCCCACCTCCTTCAGGTCCACGCCGTAGAACCCGTTGCCGATGAGCGAGGAAGCGCTGACCGCCGCCTTGAGGATGCCGGGCGGTACCTGATTGACCGGCACCGCATCGGATTTGCCGCTGAATTCCTCGCCGCCCGTGGACGCCCAGTTGTATATCTGCCAGTGGTTGCTGGCCATGTAGTACTTGCAGGCATAGAGGGGCGTGTTGTCGATGAGCCCTATGCGCCAGTCGTAATCCGACTTGAGGAATTCCTGCCCGATGACCAGATCGGTCTTGGTGAACATGACGGCCAGCTTCTCCTTGAGGTCGTCAATGGTCTTGACCAGATACACGCCCTGGGAAAAGGAGCTCTCCGGCAGCTTGAGGACCAGGGGCAGGGGCAGCGACTTCAGGAACTTGTCGTCGCACGCCTTGCGGGCCAGCAGCCATCCCTTGGGCTGGCAGACGCCCGCGTTGGCCAACCGCTCCTGAAGATAGACCTTGTTGGAGCAGAGCATGATCGACCAGGGGTCGTCCACCACCACCAGTCCCTCGGTGTAGGCGTGCCGGGACATGCCGTAGGTGTGGTTGTCCAGGGCCGTGGTCTCGCGGATGAACAGGGCGTCGAATTCGCACATCCGCCGCTGGTCCGCCTTGGTGATGAACTCCACGTGAAACCCGACCTTTTCGGCAGCCTTGCGGAACCGCTCCAGGGCCATGGCGTCGGACGGCGGGGTCAGCTCGTCCTTGTTGGTCAGGATGGCCAGGTCGTACTTGTAGTTCTTGAGCCGGGGCCGGGTGTACCGCTTCCTGGCGCAGTAGGCGGTGAGCGCGTCACGAAGCAGGTCGGGGCTGTCGGCCAGGACCTGCTTGAGGTGGAGCACCTTGATCTTCTTCGGGCTCCACGCCCCGCTCCACTGCAACTGGATGGTGAAGAAAGGTATGGAAAACAGGGTGAACAGTTTCTGGGCCAGTTCACAGTAACGCGGGTTGTCGGTCATCCCCAGGATGACGGTCAACTCGAAGTTCGGCCCCTTGTTGGCGGGAAGCTTCCTGTCCACGTACTCCCGGATTTCGTCCAGCAGGCTCTGGGCCACCATGGTGGAGGTCGCGTCCTTCATGGCCATGACCGACGGGACCACCAGATGGTTGCGCGCGGACGCCAGCAGGGAGACGTAATACCCCATGGAGTGCGTCTTCTGGGAGTTGCACAGGTTCAGCACCTGGAACCGGCTCGACTTTGAATAGTTGGTGTCCGACAGGTAGTCCTTGGCCGAGCAGAAGGGAATCCCCGGTGCCCAGTCCTGGGACTGCCGGGCGTCGTCCACCACGATGACCATGTGGTCCTGGCCGCTGCCCTTGCCTGAAAGGGACAGGACCATTCTCAGCGCGGCCTCGCCCGGGCCGTAGTAGTCGGTCAGCGGCCTTGCGGGCTCGAAACCCATCCGCTTGTACCACTCCACCAGCTTGGTGTTGGCCATGTCGGCTTCCAGCGTGATCCGCTCGTAGCCGTGCGTCACGGCGAAATTGACGACGTGCTGCATGAGCGCCTCGCCCAATCCCATCATCCGGTAGGCCGTATCCACGGCCACGGAATAGACCCTGAGCGAACGCTTGTACTGAAACAGGATCGCGGCACCCATGCGGGTCGCCGGCTGCCTGCCTTCCGATTTTTCCAGGATCAGCACCGACTGGGCGGAACTCCTGATGCTGTTGCGCAGACTCTCTCGGGAGCTCTGCCGCTTGTCGCTGAAGCTCGTCCTTTCGAGATGCTCGAGAAATGGAAGGTCCGCCAAGGATGCTTCCCGGACAGCCAGGCGAAACGTGGATGCGCCCGGCTCCTCACATGTGGGGCTCATATGCAAGCCTCCGTTGAATAATTTCTTCCCGACCCAAGGCCGGAATGGCATATCATTATCCCCGTGCAAGTTTATGGTAAACAAAAATATACAAATTATTAGCACTGAAAATCAAATAGTTACAAAATAAATGTGTCGTCTAATCCGCGCAGGGCAATCATTGCCCCGGAATATTCCGGCCGAGACGATGACGCCTCTGTGCCGATATCGCCAAATAATAACGTCAATGCGCAATTTTCGCTTGCAAGCACTTGCTTTTTTCGATCTATACGAATCATAGAGAAGTCCCTTTTTTCGATCTTTTCAGTCAGGCTTCATTCATACCAGGCGGTGCAGCATGATTCGGATTTCCCGGGACGAATGCGTCAATACGGAAACGGCGACGCGAAAAGAATGGCTCGATACCAACGGCCTCGGCGGCTACGCCTCCAGCACGGTCATCAACTGCCATACCCGAAAGTATCACGGACTCCTCGTGGCGGCGCTCAAGGAGCCGCGCGGCAAGTTCGTTCTCCTGTCCAAGGTCGAGACCTCGCTGGTCCACGACGATCTGGAATTCAACCTCTCCACCAACAAATACCCGGGCGTCTACCACCCCACCGGACACCAGTTCGTGGAACGGTTCGAACAGGGCCTCCACCCGTCCATCACCTACCGCATCGGGGACGCCCTTATCCAAAAGTCCATGATCATGGTGCACGGCAGGAACACCGTGCTGCTCTGCTACGAGCTGCTCGAAGGCAAGGTCAAGCCTACCCTGCGCATCCGGCCCCTGCTGGCCTACCGGGACATCCACTCCCTGACCAGGGAGAACATGTTCCTGCGCCCCAAGTCCTACCCGGAAAAGAACGGTCGCAAGATCCAGCCCTACAACGGCATGCCGCCTCTCTTCATGGGCACCAACCGCCGTTCCGAATTCTTCCCCGGCCCCAAATGGAAGCTCAATTTCGAGTACCTCGCGGAACGCGAAAGAGGGTTCGACTACCAGGAAGACCTGTTCTGCCCCGGCATGTTCGAAACGACCCTGCAAAAAGGCAAGCCGGTCATCTTCGCGGCCTCCACCGACCCGCTGGGCAACCTCGAACGGCTGCGCAAAAAGGAAATCACCCGCCGCGAGACGGAATTCGCGGCGTGCAGGGACCGGGTCAAGCACGTCCAGCAACTCAAATACTTCTCCGGCCAGTTCCTGATCCGAAACGCTTCGGACTTCGCCTCCGTTGTCGCCGGGTACCACTGGTTCGGCGAGTGGGGACGCGACACCATGATCGCCCTGCCCGGCCTGACCTTTCACGCCGGGCGCAGGGGACTCGGCGAGGAAATCCTGGCCGCCTACGCAGCACTGGAACGCGACGGCCTGCTGCCCAACTATCTCGACCAGCACTCGGACCATCTGGCATACAACTCGGTGGACGCCTCGCTCTGGTTCTTCTGGGCCGTGCAGGAATACCTCAAGACCGGAGGGAGCAGGCGGTTCGTCATGGCCCGCGTCTTCCCTGCCCTGCGCGACATCATCAATGCCCATCTCGACGGCAGGGTGCCCCTGTGCGCCCTGGGCGGAGCCGGACTGCTCTACGCGGGCAACGAGCACACCCAGTTGACCTGGATGGACGCCCAGGCCTACGGCAGGCCCGTCACCCCCCGGCACGGGGCGGCGGTGGAAATCAATGCCCTGTGGTACAACGCGCTGCGTTTCTTCCTTGAGCTCTCGCCCGAACAGGATGAGCTGGCCACCCAGGCTCAACAGGCCGCAGACACGCTGGCCGCCAACTTCATCGACAAATTCTGGAACCATGCCGACAACTGCCTGAACGACGTCGTCAACGAACACGGTCGGGACCGGTGCATCCGGCCCAACCAGATATTTGCCGTTTCCCTGCCCCACACCATGCTGGACACGGGACAGATGCGGGCGATCATCAGCGTGGTCCAGGCCCATCTCCTCACTCCCTACGGCCTGCGAACGCTCTCGCCAAGGAACCCGGCCTATTCCCCCTTCTACAGGGGCGATGCGGACTCCCGCGATTCCGCCTACCACCAGGGCATGGTCTGGCCATGGCTGGCCGGCCATTTCGGCGAGGCGCTGCTCCGACAGGCCGAGGACAGGACCGGGGCCAAGGCCTTCCTGCGCAAATACTTCAGGCCGATCCTGCGGTCGTTCCCCGAAGACTTCGGCATCGCCTCGATCCCGGAACTGTACACGGGCAACCCGCCCCACATGCCCAAGGGGACCATCGCCCAGGCCTGGAGCGTGGCCGAAGCCATCCGCCTGAACAAACTGCTCGGGGAGAAATAGCCATGCGCGTACTCATGTTCGGGTGGGAATTCCCACCGTACATTTCCGGCGGGCTGGGCACGGCCTGCCTCGGGCTGACAAAGGGGCTGGCCAGCTTCGGCACGGAAATCATGTTTGTCCTGCCTCGGCTCGATTCCGACGAGGAAGGCAAACACCTGACCCTCATGGGAGCGAACCGGGTCCGGGCGAAAGTGGGCATCTCGGAGATTCTGGAGCTGCAGGAGCGCGTGTCCGTGCTCGAGGTGCTGTCGCCGCTGCGCCCCTATCTGACCGAAAAGGAATACCGCTCCATCCTGGAAAAGGACGAGCGCGTCACCGCCGCCGACATCTTCGGGGAGCTGCAGAACGACTTCGCGGGCGGGTACGGCAGCAACCTGATGGCCGAGATCGTCCGCTACAGCCTGGTGGGCGCCCACCTGGCGGCCCATGAGAAATTCGACGTCATCCACGCCCACGACTGGATGACCGCCCCGGCGGGCATCGAGGCGAAGAGGGTTTCGGGCAAGCCGCTGGTGATCCACGCCCACGCGCTGGAGTTCGACCGCAGCGGCGAACACATCAACCAGCAGGTATACGAGATCGAACGGGCGGGATTCGAGGCCGCCGACCGCATCGTGGCCGTCAGTCACTACACCAGGGACACCATCATAAAACGGTATTCCATCGACCCGGCCAAGATCACCGTGGTCCACAACGCCGTCTCCAAGGAGCGGCGCATAGGCCAGATGCGCATCGAAAAGCCCTTCAAGGAGAAACTGGTCCTCTTCCTGGGCCGCATCACCTTCCAGAAGGGACCGGACTATTTCGTCGAGGCCGCAGCCAGGGTGCTCAAAAAGAACCCGAACGTCCGCTTCGCCATGGCCGGTTTCGGCGACATGTTCCCCCGCATGGTGGAACGTATGGCCGAGCTGCGCATGGCCGACAAGTTCCACTTCCTCGGCTTCGTGCGCGGAGCCGACGTGGAACGCATCTACGCCATGAGCGACCTGTACGTCATGCCCAGCGTGTCCGAGCCCTTCGGCATCACGCCCCTGGAAGCCATCGTCTACGACGTGCCGTCCATCGTCTCCAAGCAATCCGGCGTGGCCGAGATACTCGACGACGCGGTCAAGGTCGACTTCTGGGACGTGGACCGCCTGGCCGACGAGATACTGGACATCCTCTGCAACGAGGAACGGGCCGACCGTTTGATCAAGAGCGGTCGCGAGGTTCTCAAAAAGATCCAATGGGAACAGGCTGCGGAAAAACTGCTGACCGTCTACCGCGAACTGACAGGGGGCGCCCGATGATATCCGTCTGCTTCTACTTCCAGGTCCACCAGCCCATGCGCCTCGACCAGAAGTACACCTTCTTCGACATGGGCAAGCGCCACAACTATCTGGATGAGGCGGCCAACCGGGACATCCTGCACAAGGTGGCCAACAAGTGCTACCTGCCCGCCAACCGGATGATGCTCGACCTGATCAACGAGTTCAAGGGAGACTTCCGCATCGCCTACGCCATCACCGGCGTGGCCCTGCGCCAGTTCCAACAATACTGCCCGGAGGTGCTCGAATCGTTCCGGGAGCTGGCCGACACCGGCTGCGTGGAGTTCATCGGGGAAACCCACTACCATTCCCTGGCCTTTCTCTTCTCCAGGGAGGAATTCCGGCGGCAGGTGAAGATGCACGAGGCCGCGCTCAAGGAGCACTTCGGCGTCGCGCCCGTGACCTTCCGCAACACCGAGCTCATCTACAGCAACGCCCTGGCTCTGGAGATCGAGAAGATGGGCTACAAGGCCATCCTGGCCGAAGGCGCCGACCAGGTGCTGGGCTGGCGTTCCCCCAACTACGTGTACCAGCCCGCCGGATGCTCCAAGCTCAAGGCCCTGCTCAAGAACTACCGGCTGTCCGACGACGTGGCCTTCCGCTTCTCGGACCGCAACTGGGATCAGTGGCCCGTGACCACGGACAAATTCACCCGCTGGGTCCACGCCATCGCCGGCGGTGGCGAGGTGATCAACCTGTTCATGGACTACGAGACCATCGGCGAACACCAATGGGAGGACACGGGCATCTTCCACTTCTTCCGCGACCTGCCCCGGGCCGTCATGGCCCACAAGGACTTCGTCTTCCGGACCCCGGCCGAAGCGGCCGCCAAGCTCGACCCCATGGCCCAACTCGACGTGCCCTATTTCACATCCTGGGCGGACCTCGAACGCGACGTCTCGGCCTGGCTCGGCAACCCCATGCAGGACCAGGCGGCAGAGCTGGCATACGGCCTGGAGGCCAGGGTGCTGGCCTCGGGCGACGAAGAGCTCATCAACACATGGCGGGAGCTGCTCACCAGCGACCACTTCTATTACATGTGCACGAAATGGTTCTCCGACGGGGACGTACACAAGTATTTCAACCCCTTCGAGACCCCTCACCAGGCGTTCATCACCTACATGAATGCGCTCAATGACCTGACGCTCAGGCTCAACGAGAACACGAAAGCATCCGACGAGGAGAACACCCATGGATAACAGTTGGCTTTTTGAAATCTCCTGGGAAGTCTGCAACAAGGTCGGCGGCATCCATACGGTTATTGGAAGCAAGGCCGCGCAGGCCATGCTTGCCTTTGAGGACCGCTACATCGCCCTGGGGCCGCTGCTCGACCGCAATCCGGGATTCGAGCCCTGCGATCCGCCCAAGGACCTGAAGCCCTCGCTGGAGCGATTGGAAAACATGGGAATTCACATCGCAGTGGGACGGTGGGACGTGCCCGGCAAGCCTTTGGCCTGGCTCATCGGCTTCCAGAATGCGATCCCCAGCCACGAAAAGCTCCTCTTCCAGCTCTGGAACGACTTCGGCGTGGATTCCATGTCCGGCTCCTGGGACTACATCGAGCCCGTCCTGTTCAGCACCGCCGCCGCCATGGTCGTCAAGGAAGTCAGCGACGACATGGAATCCGCCGACATCTTCGCCCACTTCCACGAATGGATGTCCGGCGCAGGCGTCCTCCATCTCAAGAAACACGCGCCCAGCGTATGTACCGTCCTCACCACCCACGCCACCATGCTCGGCAGGGCCATGTCCGGTTCCGGCGTGGACATCTACGAGCGGCTGGAGGAAATTGAACCGTCGCAGGAGGCCAAGGTCTTCGACGTCACGGCCAAGCATTCCATGGAATCGGTCTCGGCCCGCGAGGCGGACTGTTTCACCACCGTGTCCAACATCACCCGGCGGGAAGCCGCCAATCTGCTGGGCACCAACCCCGAGGTCGTGACGGTCAACGGCTTCAACCTCGAAGGGTTCGCCGATCCCGCCGAGGTGAAGAAGACCCGGGCATCCTCCCGGGAGCTGCTCCTGGACCTGGCCTCACGATTCCTTGAACGCGACCTGAAGCCGGACAAGACCCTTCTGGTGGCCACCAGCGGCCGATACGAATTCCACAACAAGGGCATCGACCTGCTCCTGGACAGCCTGTCCGACCTGAACGAAGCCCTGACCAAGGCGGACGCCGACGTCACGGTGGTGACCTTCCTGCTGGTCAGTTGCGGATACGCGGGCCTCAGCGACGAGGCGCGCCGAAGGCTGAAGAAGGAACGCTACGACATCGAAAAATACGCGGGAATCGCCACCCACCACCTGGGTGACGCCGAACACGACCCCATCGTGCAACGCTGCCGCGAACGGCATCTGGACAACACCGCCGGAAAGCGATGCTGCGTCATCTTCATACCGGTCTATCTCGACGGCAACGACGGTATCCTCAACCTGGAATACTACGACGCCCTGGCGGGCATGGACCTGACCGTGTTCCCGTCGTTCTACGAGCCGTGGGGCTACACTCCCATGGAAAGCGCGGCCTTTGCCGTGCCCACCGTCACCGCCGACCGGGCCGGATTCGGCCAGTGGGTCATGGAGATGCACCCGCAAGGCACACCGGGCGTCCAGGTCCTCAAGCGGTTGGAGGAAGACTACGACACGGCCCGCCGCAAGCTGGCACACTACCTTGACGACTTCACCAGATGGTCGCCCAAGGAGCGGGCCGACCGCAGCGCCGACGCGCGCCGGATCGCCGAGGAAACGACGTGGATCCACTTCTACCCGCGCTACATCGAAGCCTACGAATACGCGGCGAACATCCGCACCGAGCGGATCGCCGGAGTGCAGCGCATGGAAGCCGCACCCGGCAAGATGGTCTCCTTCAGCGGCGTCAACACGACCCAGCCCCGACTCCGGTCCTTCATGGTGGTCACCGAACTGCCACCGGCCCTGGCCCGGCTGCGCGAACTGGCCGACAATCTCTGGTGGGTATGGCACCGTGATTCCCAGGAACTCTTCGAGTGGATGGGCGGACACAAATGGGAGGAGTGCGGGCACAACCCGACGCTCCTGCTGGACACCATGGACCAGGAACGCCTCAACCAACTGGCCGAGGACTCGGAGTTCATGGCCCGGTTCGCGGGCGTCATGGCCCGTTTCGACGAGTACATGGCCGCAAGGAACCATGCGGATGTCCAGGGTATAACCTGGGATCATCCCATCTCATACTTCTCCATGGAGTTCGGACTGCACGAGTCCATTCCCATCTACTCGGGCGGCCTCGGCCTGTTGGCCGGCGACCACATCAAGTCTGCCAGCGACCTGAACCTGCCCTTCATCGGCGTCTCGCTGCTCTACAAAAACGGCTTCTTCCACCAACGGATCAACGGCAACGGCGACCAGGTCGTGGAATACCGGGAAAACAACTTCGCCACCATGCCCGTCACCCCGCTGCACAACGGCGACGCGGACAAGCTGCTCCTCGCCCTGGATCTGCCGGGACGGACCGTGTACGCCCAGATCTGGGAAATCAAGGTCGGCCGGGCCATCCTGTACCTGCTGGACACGGATGTGGTGGAGAACTCCCGCTCCGACCGCGACATCACGTCCCGGCTCTACGATCCCTCTTCCAAGGGCCGCATCGAACAGGAGATCATCCTCGGCGTGGGCGGCGTCCGGCTGCTCAAGGCCCTGAACATGGAGCCGGCCATCTACCACCTCAACGAAGGCCATTCCGCCTTCCTGCTGTTCGAACGCATCCGCCAGCTCATGCTCATCGACGGCGTGGATTTCGCCACTGCCAAGGAAGTCGTGCGCGGCTCCACGGTCTTCACCATGCACACGCCGGTTCCGGCGGGCAACGAACGGTTCGAGAAGTCCCTGGTGGAGAACTACTTCCGGGGCTACGCCGCCGAGATGGGCATCCCCTGGGACGCCCTGTGGAATCTGGGACACATCTACGCCGAAGAGGCGGACCACCTGAACATGACCGTGCTCGCCCTGCAGCTTTCCTGCATCCGCAACGGGGTCAGCAGGCTGCACGGCGACGTGTCCCGCCGCATGTGGATGGACCTGTGGCGGGGCTTCCTGCTCGGGGAGATCCCGGTGGGGCACATCACCAACGGGGTCCACATCACATCCTGGCTGGACGAACGGCTGCGCCACGACATCGAGGAGTCCTGCTCCCTTTCGGTGCATCAGACGCTGCTGGACGGGAACGACTGGAACTGCCTGGACGGTCTGGACGACCACCGTCTTTGGGACACCCACGTCGCCCTGAAACATCGCCTCTACGACGAAGTGCGCCGCTCCATCTCGACCCAGTGGACCCGGGAGGGCGAACCGCCCAACCGGCTCAAGGCCTTCCTCGACGCCCTGAACCCCGACCACCTGACCCTGTGCTTCGCCCGGCGCTGCACGGCCTACAAGCGCCCCACGCTGCTCTTCCACAACCTGCAGCGGGCCAAGGAAATCCTGTGCGGCGAGCGACCGGTGAACGTCATCTTCGCGGGCAAGTCGCACCCGGCGGACACCCTGGGCGCGAGCTTCATCAACCTCATCTGCCGACTGGCCAAGCAGGACGACTTCCTGGGCCGGGTCATCTTCCTGGAAAGCTACGACATCCGCCTGGCCCGTCTGCTCGTGTCCGGCGCGGACGTCTGGCTGAACAACCCGACCAGACTCATGGAGGCAAGCGGCACCAGCGGGATGAAGGCCGCGGCCAACGGCGTGCCCAACTGCTCCATCCTGGACGGCTGGTGGGACGAGGCCTTTGACGGCCGGAACGGCTGGGCCGTGGGCAGCGGCCTGACCTACGAGAGCCAGGTCAACCAGGACATCGTGGACGCGGACAACCTCTACGCGACCCTGGAGACGGAGGTCGTGCCCGAGTTCTACAACCGGGACGGCGGCATTCCCCACTCCTGGCTGAGCCGCATGAAGGACTCCATGAAAACAGCCTTCCGCCAGTACTCCACCCACCGCATGGTCCACGACTACATCGGGGACATGTACACCCCGGCCATTGCCCTGTCCGCCCGCAGGAACAAGGACAACTACCTCCTGGCCCAGGAGATCGGCGAGTGGCGCAAGCGCATTCCCGGCCGATTCTCCACGGTCACCATCCGGGACGTCCACGTGGACGGCCTCCACGGCGACGTCTTCAAACTCGGCAGCCAACTGACGGTCACCGCCAAGGTGGACAGAGGCCAACTCCTGGACGAGGAAGTCCTCGCCGAGCTGGTGGTCTCCACCCCCAACGACGAGGTGATCATCGACGCCATCCCCATGAAGCTCAAGCACACCGAAGGAAACATACTGGAATTCAGGGCGAATTACTCCCCGGCCACCTCGGGGCAGGTCCGCTACGGCGTCCGCGTCCTGCCCACCCACCCCGGCCTGTCCGGCAAGTGGGACACCCGTTTGATTCGCTGGAGCTGATCCTGCGGCAATAAAAAAGAAAGGGGCTTGCTTCGGATGAGGCGAGCCCTTTCCTTTTCCTCGCCCGTTCCCGACGGTCGGAAATCCGAAAAAAACGGAAAACGAAGTTTATTCTGTTTGAGGCTTAATACAACCACTCAAAATGAATAAACTTGCATATTTTTTGCTTGAATCAACCAATCAACACCTTTGAGGGGGTTGCCATAACGAATCATTATGTGCCGCACCACGCCGTCTGCATGGTGCGGAGACTTGGTGGCGTGGCCGTGGAAGCATGCCTGCCCCATGTCGGCGAATGCAATGAATTAAGCAGCCGGGGAGGAACAACCATGCGCAGGATCGTTTTCACCAGCCTGTTGCTGATCGCAGTCATAGCCTTTGCCCCATCGGCAAATGCCGCCATCCAGTACTACAAACTCGTCGGGACGGTCACTTCCCTCTACGAAGACGCAGAGGCTCCGCTCGACTACGCTGTCGGCGACCCCCTGACCATGTATATCGGGGTGGATACCGACATCTTCTCCAGCTATGCGTACAAGATGGTAATCACCACCACCGGCGTGGTCGCGGAGTACCCGTCCAACACCCCGTACACGACATACTATTACGCAGAGTATGTGGGCGGGAATCTGCAAGCGCCATACTACACTCCCAGCGCCGTGGGTGATTACACAGAGATCCACACGGCCCTAAACAATTATCCCGGCAACGATGTGGTGGCCCTTGGGGCAACAGGCAATTCCATCGTCCTCGACTCCTTCACCTTCATGTTCGAACCGGGGGAAACCGCCCGCCTCAATCACGAACTCTGGGGCGAGTCCCGCTCCGACCTCTCCTATTACCGCTCCACCGACATGCACCTTGACCCGACCTTTCTTCAGGGGACGTCCACCAGGCCGCAGATCACGCCCGTACCCGGCGCCATCTGGCTCCTCGCTTCCGGCCTGATCGGCCTCGCCGGACTGCGCGGAAAAATGCTCTGACCATATCGAGGGCGCAAGCTCTCGGATATCGCAGTGCACTCTGCACTTTGAATAAATTTGGCGGGAATAGGCGGGAAAAGAGCCTTTCAGGCTGTGGCAAGTGTCCATAGACTCATCCGCAGAATGAAGGCCGTTAATTCAAGTTCAGGGAAGGGACTTATGTCTAGACATCCGAAATGCATTTTGATGTTTGTAGCGGCTGTAGTCTTGGTGATCGGCCTGGCCGGCAATGCGTTTGCCGTAACCTCCTACACACCGGACTATATCGGGTATGATGACGTGTTCTGGGTCGAGGACGAGGTATACGCGGCCAACCGATCTTCATCCGCCATCCAACGAACCGACCCAAACAATGGGTACAACGTCGCGCGCTCCTTCAAGGCCGGCACCAACCAGTTGGGCGTTTCCAGCGCCGGGAGCAACGTCCTGGATGACTATACCTCCTGGGCCTATGCCGGATTGTATCAGGCCTACAGAGCCACCGGGAACACCCAATCATTTCAAATCGACATCGAAGGCTCCCTGCAGATGGGGACGCCTACCGAACCGGGCGGCTTTTACAGCGTCGGCCAGGATTTGGTCTATTCCCTCTATGCCTACGACGGCACGCAGTGGAACTTTGTCGAGAACAACACCATAAATGAACTGACGACACAGTTGACATCTGCCGGGAGCATGGCCGTCGACAATTCGTACACGCTGAATCTCAATTTGGCTGCCGGAACGGATTTTGTCCTCGGTCTCAAGTTGGGGACCGGCTACGGCAGCATCCTGTGGGGCGGGAGCGAGGTCGACTCCTTCTCCAATGATTTCTTTAACACCATGAGCCTCACGGAAGTCACGGGAGCGCAACACCTCAACGCCGCCCCCGTCCCCGGCGCCATCTGGCTCCTCGCCTCCGGCCTGATCGGCCTCGCCGGCCTGCGCAACAAAAGACGCTGACCACAACGAGAACCACACGAAAAAAGGCCTGTCTCGGTTGAGGCAGGCCTTTACTCATCCCCGGCGGGGAGGGAGGGATTCATTCCATCCGGTTGCACCATATCACCTCAAAATCACAACACTCTGGAATCATTTATGAACGAACTGTATCGGCCATTCACATGGCTACTTGAAGTGACCGGCATCGATCTCCAGCCGTTTGAGTATCTTTTGCAGGGCGACACGGGACAAGCCGCTCTCTCTGGCAGCCTGTGAGACATTGCCGCGGGTGTTCGCCAACAACTCCTCGACATAGGCGCGGGTGAAGTCGTCTATGATCTTTTCCTTGGCGTCCTTGAAGAGCATCACCTCCGGTTCATCTTTGTCGCCCGGCGCACCGTTCAGCTTCTCCACCAATTTGATGTGGCCCAACTCGAGGGATTCTCCGGCAGAGAACACGGCCAGCCTTCGAATGAAATTCTGCAACTCGCGGACATTGCCCGGCCAGCTTTTTGTGGAGAGATAGGCCACTCCGTCGGGATTGAAGAATTTGGGACACACCTTCATCTCCTCGCACGCCTTTTCAAGGAAATAGTGGGCAAGCACGGGGATATCCTCACTCCGCTCCCGCAGGGCCGGAACGTTCAGCGTCAGGACATTGAGGCGGTAGTAAAGATCCTCGCGAAACGTGTTGTCCTTGATCTTCTCTTCCAGGGGCTGATTGGTGGAGGCGATGATGCGCACATCGACCGGAAAGGTTTTGCTCGACCCCACGGGACGGACCTCCCCCTC